>CAVCTI010000213.1:0-14940 GCA_963604755.1 Duodenibacillus sp.
GCTCAGGCTTTACCGTTTACCACAAAAAAGAAAACCGTCTTGTTTGCCACCATTGTTCGACAAATTATCCCGTGCCGACTTATTGTCCGACCTGTGGCAACGCAGATATCGAGGTCTTAGGTAGTGGTACACAAAAGATTGAAGAAGCCATTGAATCGCTTTGGCCAGAAAAGAAGATTTTGCGTATCGACCGCGATAGCGTAAGAACGAAAAAGCAAGTCGAACAAGCCTTTTCTCAAGTGCACGCCAGAGAGGCCGACATTATTGTTGGCACACAAATGATTGCCAAAGGGCACGACTTTCAGCACGTGGGGCTTGTTGTGATTTTGAATGCGGACGCTCTCCTTGTGAGCCCCAACATTAAGTCAGAAGAACGCCTTTTTTGCCTACTTTTGCAGGTCGCAGGCCGCGCAGGGCGTTTCGGCAACGAAGGGCGCGTGCTCGTGCAAACGCGTTTTCCCGAGCACCCGCTTTATCAAGAACTTGTAGCGCAAGACTATGAGGCGTTTGCGCGGCGCGCATTGCTTGAAAGAAGCGAAGCGCAATTGCCCCCCTTTGTTTATGAGGCAAGACTTCTTGCACAATCGAAAATGCTTGAAAGAGCGTTGGCCTTTTTAGAAAGAGCCAAAGAAAAAGCAGAAACGATTCCTAAAAAGGATGTGTGGCTTTATGACCCAGTGCCTATGACACTTATGCGTCTTTTAAATCAGGAGCGAGCGCAGCTTCTAGTTGAAGCCAAAACTCATGCCGCTCTTCACACGTTTCTTGTGGTGTGGACGGGAATCTTAGATTGCGAAGCGAGTGTTTCTTGGACTGTTGAAGTCGACCCAACCGAGTTCTAAAGATTCGTAAGTCTCGCAGGTATAATTCCGCGCATTGTCTCTGTAGTTCAACTGGATAGAATGCGGCCCTCCGAAGGCTGTGATGTGGGTTCGAGTCCCGCCAGAGGCACCACCTATGAATGAACCGAGCAAAAAAGGGTTCGCTCGGTTTTTTTAACCGTGCTTTCTGGAAAGACTTTTGTGAGTTCAGAGAAAAAAGAGACTGACGAAAAAAAGGTTGCCTTCGGATTTCGCGAGGTACCTGAGTCGGAAAAAGCCGAAGACGTCAAACAAGTGTTTGACTCGGTTGCGGCCAAATACGACTTAATGAACGATCTTTTAAGTTTTGGGCTACATCGCTTCTGGAAACATCGGACAATTCAAGCCGCTCAATTAAAAGAGGGCGACAAAGTACTCGATATTGCTTCAGGAACCTGTGATCTCGCGCTTGCGTTTTCTCCGAAAGTCGGAAAAACCGGGCAGGTCTGGGCAACCGATATCAATCACGCCATGCTCTCAGAAGGCGCTAAGCGCATCAAAAAAGAGGCCACTACAAATATTGAGATTGCCCAGTGCGACTGCGAAGCGCTTCCGTTTGCCGACAATACCTTTGATGTCGTCACGGTGTCTTTTGGTTTAAGAAACATGACACACAAAGAAAACGCTCTTCGAGAAATGCTTCGCGTGACGAAATCTGGGGGCCGCGTGCTTGTTTTGGAATTTAGCCATTGCTGGAAGATCTTGAGACCCTTTTACGATTTTTATTCCTTTGTTGTTATGCCGCGCGTGGGATCTCTTGTCGCAGGAGACGCCGAGAGCTATCGGTATCTGGCAGAATCAATCCGTGTGCATCCGAATCAAGAAACGCTTGCAAAGATGATGCGAGAATCTGGATTTGCTAATGTTTCTTGGAAGAATTTCACTTTTGGGGTCTGTGCCTTACATATTGGAATTAAGGGTTGAAAACGCAAATATTTAACCCCATTTACACTATAGAACCCCTTTTTTAACTCAACTAGTAAAGGAGGGCGCAATTCCTCCCGTGTCTAAAGACACAGGTTTCCTTGCGCGTTTTCTATGAAAAAATTTCTCGCACTCTTCGCTGTCGTTTTAATGCTGGCCTCGTTAACGCCAGAGGCTGACGCAGCGATGCGCTTTGGTGGCGGCCGTAGTTTTGGCCGTAGCTCAAGTAGCCTATTTCAAAAAGCAACGCCAGCAAAACCTGCGATGGCAGGGAAAACGGCGCCAGGAGCCTCTCAAGCAACTCCGAATGCGGCTCGTCCTGGTGCGGCTCAGCAGACAGCTAAGACAGGTACTGCGGCAGTAGCTGCTACAGCGCGCCCGATGGGCGGCATGTTTATGGGAATCGCCGCGGCTCTCGGTCTAACTGCTCTTATGAGTGCCTTAGGTCTTTCGGCAGAATTTGCGCAAATTCTTGTCGCGATACTTTTAGCCTTCGTGGCTTTTTATGCCATCCGCTTCATAGCTGGTCTTTTCCTTCTTAAAAAAGTTCGACAGAGTACGCAAAGCGCTTATACGCAAACGCAAGCGTCGCAAACTTATGCGACAAGTGGCGCGGCAAGCACTTATGAAGCCGGGCAGTCTCGCCCTGGAAGCGTCATGGATAGCTTTTCAACAGAAGCAGGTCTAGAAAGCCTTACAGTTCCTGCGGGCTTTGATGCGAAGGGTTTTGAAGCAGTAGCGAGAGATAACTTTATCCGTCTACAAAAAGCGTGGGATAAGGGCGACGTTGTCCCGGTTGCGGACTTTATGACAGACGATTTCTTTATCGCTTTAACGCATCAGTTGCGCGATCACGGATACGCCGAACAAAAAAGCGAACTCGTCAACCTCACCACTAAGCTTCTTGGCATTGCACAAGAAGGAAACGAATACGTTGCTGTCGTTGCCTTCGAAGGCGCCATGAAAATTAATGGTGAATTCGAAGAAGTGCATGAACGTTGGTTATTGGTTCAGGCCGTCGATGGCTCCACAGGCTGGCTTCTTGCTGGTTTGGAGCAAATGTAAAAGCGATCAACAAAAATCAAACGAAAGCGAGCGGGCCGAGTTTTTATACTCGGCCCTTTTACAGGAAAATGCGTCTCTCGTAAGAGCCTTGTTGCACGAATGCGACAATTAATTTTGTCTTTCCTAGGAGTAACTAGTGCCACTAGATATTGTTAAGCCGCATAAATACTAGGGTTGTGGCTCGTTTTCTTTCTATTAAACACTCCAAAAACGGCATCAAATTTTTCGAAGAAATCGGCCAAAGTTTCATCGAGGTCAAACTTTGGGGGATTTCTAAAAAATAATTTCCCTCAAGGGGAATTTTCTTTTCATATCTTCGTATACTGCGCCCCGCAAAAAAATTTCCTGTCTCCCGATGCAAAAAATGCATTGAGTAAGACTCCTGCAAGAACCTAAGTCGTTACGCTTTTTTGGAGATTTGCTAATGACTAGCCTGATCGTACTGGTTTGCCTGTATATGCTGGTTTCGATCGGCATAGGATTGTGGGCGGCTCGCCGCGTAAACAATACTGCCGATTATGCTTTAGCTGGACGTTCGTTGCCTTTGGCAATGGTCATCGCAACAACGTTTGCCACCTGGTTTGGTAGCGAAACGGTTTTGGGTCTCCCGGGCCGATTTATCGAAGGTGGCATCGCGGGTGTCGTAGAAGAGCCCTTTGGTTCTGGTGCGGCGCTCATTCTCGTGGGCATGTTCTTTGCTCGCAAACTCTACAGAATGAATCTTCTCACTATTGGCGACTTTTATCGCAAGCGCTTTGGTAAGAAGATTGAGTTGGCGTGCTCGATTTTTGTCATTCTTTCTTACTTAGGGTGGGTTGGTGCACAGGTCGCCGCTTTAGGCCTTGTGATCAATCTACTCACAGAGGGCGCCATTAGCGTTTCTTTGGGCATGATGATTGGCACATTCGTCGTTCTCTTTTATACGGTTTACGGCGGAATGTGGTCTGTGGCGTTCACAGACTTTATGCAGATGGCCATCATTATCGCGGGCCTTGCAGCCGTTGCTTATGTCGCAGGTGGCATGGCCGGAGGGCCAGCAGAGGTCGTCGCCTTTGCTCAGAGTCGTGATTTGTTTCACGTCTTTCCTGAGATGACGCTTCACGGATGGCTATTTTGGATTTCTGCTGCGATGACGATGATGATTGGATCGATTCCGCAGCAAGACGTTTTCCAGCGTGTGATGAGTGCGAAAGACGAGAAGATTGCTTCGCGCGGCCCCATCATGGGCGGCATTTTCTATATCTTCTTTGCTTTCGTGCCGATGTTTATCGTGTGCGCGGCGGTTCTTGCGATGCCAGGTGTTGGCCAAGAGCTCTTAAAGAGCAATCCACAGTTGCTGCTTCCGACACTTGTGCGCGATTACATGCCCGTGTGGCTTCGAGTGCTTTTCTTTGGCGCCGTGCTCTCGGCTGTGATGTCGACAGCGTCTGCGACAATGCTTGCTCCGACAACGACATTCGTGCATAACGTCTTGCGCAATTACATCAACATTAAGCCTGAGCAAGAATTGCTGTATTTCCGTGGTGCTCTCGTGATTTTTGCTGCTTCCGTTTTGGCCTATAGCCTCTGGTTTGAAGGAACAGCAATTTACGATATGGTCGCTATGGCCTACCAGTTCCCGGTCGTGGGCGCCTTCTGGCCGCTTGTTGCTGGTATCTATTGGAAGAAGGCAACAACACAAGGAGCTTGGACCTCGATTGTGTTGGGAGCGATTGCCTGGACCGTGTTAACTGTGACGCCTTTAGGAGAGGTAATCCCAAGCGTCTTAGGTGGCTTTATCGTTGCTTGCTTTGGCATGGTTGTGGGGAGCCTCGTGCCGACGCGCTACAACGAACGGTATCGTCGCTGGGCCTTGGCAACTCAAATGCAAACCCAAGCCTAATTCATAATCTAGGCAAAACAGTTAAAACAGGGTAAGAGACATCTCGAGCCCTGTTTTTGTTTCTTTGTTGAGAAAAAAGGGGGTTGGTAGGCGTTGGGGCCGTAGTTCCTTCAGTAAAATACTCCCCGTTTATTAGAGCAAACCCGCCCGAAAAAGATTTGTTAACAAAGGGCGTAAAACAAAGGAAAATTCAAAATGATCAATGTTGTTATTCTGGCCGCAGGCCAGGGTAAGCGTATGCATTCGCGCTTGCCGAAAGTGCTCCAGCCACTCGCTGGAAAGCCCATGATTGAACACGTCCTAGACACAGTCGCTACTCTTGAGGGAGTTGCGAAAACCATTGTTGTTGTTGGGCACGAAGCAGAGGCTGTGAAAGAAAACCTCAAAGAAAGAAGCGCTCTTCACTTTGTTTTACAAGAGCCGCAACTCGGTACTGGTCACGCCTTGCAGCAGGCGCTCCCAGAGCTTGATATGTCAGCCGAACAAACGCTTGTTTTACTCGGCGACGTTCCCCTTATTCAAAACGAAACGATTTCTCGCTTAACCTCCGTTGCAGGCGACGGAATGGCACTCTTAACAACCGTCTTACGTAACCCAACGGGCTATGGCCGCATCTTGCGCCAAAAGGGTCGCATTGTCGCGATTGTCGAACAAAAAGACGCAACCGAAGGACAAAAGCAAATCCGAGAAGTCAACACGGGCATCATGCTTTTACCCACGGAGCGCCTAGCCTCTTGGCTTTCTGAATTAAAGGCAAGTAACGCTCAAGGCGAGTATTACTTAACGGATGTCATAGGTCTTGCTGTGCGAGATGGCGTGCGCGTGAATTCTGTTCGTCCGAGAAGAAGTTTCGAAGTTGAAGGCGTCAATTCTAAGACGCAACTTGCGCGCTTAGAGGGTATTTGGCAGGACTATCAAGCCGAATGTTTAACGGAAAGTGGAGTTACGGTCGCAGATCCTTCTCGCTTAGACATTCGCGGGAAACTTACCTGCGGCAGCGATGTCAGTATTGATGTGGGCTGTGTATTCGAGGGCGAGGTCACATTGGGCGAGGGCGTTTCTGTGGGACCTTATTGCGTGATTCGCGATAGCGTGATTGCATCGGGGGTCAAAATTGAGGCGTTTTCTCACATTGTGGGCGCCAAGATTGCTGAAAATGCGATTGTGGGCCCGTACGCTCGCTTAAGGCAGGGAGCCAATCTCGCTGAAAACGTTCACATTGGAAACTTCGTTGAAATTAAGAAGTCCACAATTGGAAAGGCATCCAAGGTCAATCACCTTTCCTACATTGGCGACACCGAGATGGGAGAACGCGTCAATATCGGCGCAGGAACGATTACCTGCAATTACGATGGCGTCAACAAATCCAAGACCATTATCGGTAACGATGCCTTTATCGGGTCAGATACGCAACTCATTGCCCCTGTGACTGTTGGCGATGGTGCGACGTTAGGCGCGGGCACGACGCTCGCGAAAGACGCACCTGCTGGAAAACTCACGATTAGTCGCTTGCGTCAAGTCACAATCGAAAACTGGACACGGCCCGAGAAAAAGGCAAACTAACCGTCAAAAAAATGTAGGAGACACTCTTATGTGTGGAATCGTTGCAGGAACAAGCACACGCGATGTTGTACCTATCCTCTTAGAAGGTTTAAGACGGTTGGAATATCGTGGATATGATAGCTGTGGTGTAGCCGTTTGCGAAGCTGGCAAAATTCACCGCGTTCGTACAACGTCTCGCGTCGCAACGCTTTGCGAGCAAGCCGAAAAAGAAAATCTTCACGGCACAATGGGGATTGCTCACACGCGTTGGGCAACGCACGGGGGCCCCGTTGTTGCCAATGCCCATCCGCATGTTGCAGGCGGCCGCATTGCCTTAGTGCATAACGGTATTATCGAAAACTATGCCGAGATTCGTGAAGAGTTAACGGCTAGCGGCGTGAAGTTTGAAAGTGAGACCGATACCGAGGTTCTCGCGCAACTCGTGAATCACTGTTATGAAGGCGACTTATTAGAAGCCGTGAAAAAGGCTTTAAATCGCGTTCGTGGAGCGTATGCGATTGCGGTTTTCTCCAAGGAAGAACCTGGTCGCTTTGTTGGCGCAAGGCAGGGATCACCTTTGGTCCTTGGCTTAGGGCGAGGCGAAAACTTCCTGGCAAGTGATGCGATGGCCATTGCCAATGAGGCAGAAAAAGTGGTGTATCTAGCCGAAGGCGATATTTTGGATGTGAGGCGCGATAGCTACGCGATTTATTCGCATCAAAATGGGGATTACACCAAAGTTGAGCGTAAGGCGATTGCGCTTGCTGGCTTTGCGGGCGCCGCAGAGCTCGGCCCCTACCAGCACTACATGCAAAAGGAAATCTTTGAGCAGCCGCGGGCCGTTGCCGACACAATCGATGCCGTGCAAATGATTTGTCCAGAAATCTTTGGCAAAGACGCCAAAGAGATTTTTCAAAAGACGCGTCGCATTTTGCTTTTAGCCTGCGGCACAAGCTTTTATGCTGCATCGACCGCTCGCTATTGGCTTGAAGCAATAGCGGGAGTCCCCACATCAGTAGAAATCGCAAGCGAATACCGTTATCGCACGCCAATTGCGACAGACGACACGCTTGTTGTGACAATTTCTCAGTCAGGGGAAACAGCCGACACAATCGCCGCTTTGAAGTACGCGAAAGAACTCGGGATGGATAAGACGCTTGCCATCTGCAATGTTGAGCAAAGCGCTCTTGTGCGTGAGACGGCGCTTCACTTTATCACGAGAGCAGGAGTCGAGATTGGAGTGGCGAGTACAAAAGCGTTTACCACACAACTTGTGGCGCTTTATCTTTTAACGCTTGTGCTTGCGAAATTAAACGCGCGTTTAACTGAAGCGTGTGAAAAAGATCGCTTAACGCGCTTAAGGCATATTCCGAAGGCTTTGTCGGGTGTCTTAGCACTTGAGCCGCAAATCATCGCGTGGGCCGAGCGCTTTGCAAATAAAGAGCATGCGCTTTTCTTAGGGCGCGGCCTACACTATCCGATTGCTCTAGAGGGCGCATTAAAGCTTAAAGAAATTAGCTACATTCACGCTGAAGCCTATCCCGCTGGGGAACTTAAACATGGGCCCCTAGCGCTCGTGGATTCGAATATGCCTGTGGTCACGATTGCACCTAACGACGAGTTGCTTGAGAAACTCAAAAGCAATATGCAAGAGGTGCGCGCGAGAGGAGGAGAACTCTACGTTTTCGCCGATAGCGACACACAGATTCAGTCGTGCGATGGGATGCATGTGATTCGTATGCCAGAAAACATTGGCGATTTAAGCCCGATGTTGCACGTGATTCCTTTGCAACTTTTGGCCTATCACACGGCTTTAAAGCGTGGGACCGATGTCGATAAGCCTCGCAACTTAGCTAAGAGCGTCACAGTCGAATAGGGAGAAAAATTTTTCTTGTCGGAGAAAAAAAGGGTGGATGCGTTCTGCCCTTTTTTATTCTGAGGAAAAAGGGAGGCGCCTTCAATTCTTAGGTTTTCTCCTTAGAGCTTGTGTTAATTATGGGTTTCTCAGGTAAAAATGTGTAAAAGTTGGTCACACTCCCAAGCGACTGAACTGAAATTCAGTACAATGCTGAACCGCCGTTCAGTCTGTGGGCAAAATGCCCCCTTTTTTAACTGGACAAAAGTTGTTAAATCGCAGGAAATAAATCCTGTTTAGGAGATAGGTGTGATGGTGTTGAAAGCCAAATCGAAGATTGTAGTTTTGACCTTAGCAACAGCAGTAGCCGCTGGTTTAGCAGGGTGCCACAAAGAGGCAGCGCCAGTAGTGCGTGCCACCCCCGTGGGTGTTCAGGTCGTAGAGCTTTCCGATGCGGTGATTTATTCAGAACTTCCTGGGCGTGCGAACGCATTCCGTGTTGCAGAGGTCCGTCCTCAGGTCACTGGCATCATTAAGTCGCGACTTTTTGAAGAGGGAGCCGAAGTCAAAGAAGGCGAATCTCTTTATCAAATCGATCCGACAATCTATAAGGCAGCCGTTGCGCAGGCAGAGGCTTCTGTCGAACAGGCGAAAGCCAACTTAGAACTCGCCAAAGCCGATGCTAAGCGCTCATCTGGGCTACTCAAAGCTCAGGCTGTGAGTAAACAAGCCGACGAGACAACACAGGCTCAGTTAAAGGTCGCCAAGGCCAATCTCTTAGCCGCGCAAGCCGCTCTTACCACAGCGAAAGAAAATCTTCGCTACACCGAAGTAAAGAGCCCGATTCCTGGAAAGGTCTCTCTTTCTGAAGTGACTCCTGGCGCTCTTGTGACGGCCAATCAGGCTTCTCGCCTAACCGTTGTGCAGCAATTAGACCCCATCTACATTGATGTGACGCAATCGTATGACTCGCTTGCAAAATTAAAGAAGCAATTGGAAACGGGATATTTAAAGAATCTAGAAGCTGATTCTGCCAATGTGAGTATCACTCTGTCCGATGGCACAACCTATCCGTATCACGGTCTCTTGACCTTTAAGGATGCCTTAGTTGATGAATCCACAGGCACTGTGCGTGTGCGTGCTCTTTTCCCGAACCCGCAAAGAACATTGCTTCCCGGGATGTTCGTTCGCGCCAAATTAGTCGATGGTGTTCGTGAAAAAGTGATTCGCATTAATCAAAAAGCTTTGATGCGTGCTCAAAACGGTTCGCCCTACGTCTATGTCGTCAATAAAGACAATCGCATTGAAACTCGTGAGATTGTTGTGCAGTGCCCCGATGGAACCGACTGGATTCTTGAAAAGGGTCTTAGCGCCGGGGAAGTGATTGTGATAGATGGCACCTTAAGAGTGCGTCCGGGGTCTCTCGTGAGTTACCAGACGGGTAAAGAAGCTCCCAAAGGGGCTTCTCAAGCACCTGCTAAGGCAGCAGCCCAATAAGGCATAAAGAGGAATCAGAGATATGTTGAGTCGTTTCTTTGTTAACCGGCCGATTTTTGCTTGGGTTATTGCCATTGTCATCATGTTGGCAGGCCTTTTGGCGATTCGTACATTGCCTGTGTCTCAGTACCCGAATATCGCGCCACCGCAGATTCGCGTTTGGGCTCAGTATCCAGGCGCTAATGCTGAAACCGTGGCTAGAACCGTGACACAGGTCATTGAAGAGAACATGACAGGTCTTGATGGCATGCTCTACATGAGTTCGCAATCGGACTCGACGGGTTTGGCCTCAATTCGTATTACGTTTGAAGCGGGTACAAATCCTGATATTGCGCAGGTTCAGGTGCAAAACAAACTCTCGGTTGTTGAGTCGAAACTGCCGGAAGCCGTCCGCCGTATTGGTATTACGGTTAAAAAGAGTGCGCCATCGTTCTTGATGTCGCTTGCTTTTTATGACAAAACAGGAAAACTCACAGGCGACGACCTTGGGGACTTCTTAATCAATAACGTCAAAGAGCCTGTTTCTCGTATTCAGGGTGTAGGCGACGTGGAGTGTTTCGGCGCCTCGTACGCTATGCGTATTTGGATCGATCCCGACAAGCTCTATAAGTACAACTTGCAGCCTTCGGACGTTGTCAATGCGATTTCTGCTCAAAACGTTCAGATTGCCGCAGGCGACATTGGTGCTGAGCCTGTTGCTTCCCAAAGAGTGATTACCGCAAAGATTCGCGCAAGTTCCCTGATGGAGCGGCCCGAACAATTTGAAGAAATTGCCATCGTGACGCAAAAAGACGGTTCTGTTGTGCGCGTCAAGGACATCGGTCGCGTTGAACTCGGTAAACAAATCTATCAGTTCGGGGGCATCTATAACGGGCAAAGCGCTTCGGGTATGGCTATCAGTATGGCCGCAGGCGGTAACGCCAAGCAAGTCTCCAAGGACATCCGCGCCAAACTCGAAGAATTACGTCCCTTCTTTCCTGAAGGTGTTGAACTCGAATACACGATGGATACGACACGATTTGTGGATGCGGCTATGCACGAGGTGATTAAGACCTTAATTGAAGCCATTATCCTCGTTGTTAGCGTGATGTATCTATTCTTACAAAATCGCCGTGCCACGATTATTCCGACGATTGCCGTTCCTGTGGTTTTACTTGGAACCATTGCCGTGATGGGGCTTTTGGGCTACTCGATTAACATGCTCACGATGTTTGGTCTCGTGCTCGCGATTGGTTTGCTTGTTGACGATGCGATTGTGGTTGTCGAAAACGTCGAGCGCGTGATGTCGCAAGACCTATCAGACCCCAGAGAAGCGACCGTCAAGTCAATGAACCAGATTACAGGCGCTTTGATTGGTATCGCGATGGTGCTTTCGGCCGTGTTTATCCCGATGGCCTTTTTCGGCGGATCAACGGGCGTTATTTATCGCCAGTTCTCTGTGACAATTGTCTCGGCGATGGTCTTGTCTGTTGTTGTGGCTTTGACATTAACACCTGCGCTTTGCGGCTCGATGCTTGTGCGGCACACAGGAGAAGAAAAACCCAAAGCAAAGTTCTTTGTGGCTTTCAATAGCGGCTTTTATAAGTTTAGTAAGTTTGTGTGCCGCGTGGCCCACGGCCTTTCTCACCGCATCAAGTTCTTATTTGTTTTGTATGCGATTCTCGTTGCTTTGGTTGTATGGGGATTTGCGCATTTGCCGAGTTCCTTTATGCCCGCTGAAGACCAGGGCGTTTTGCTCGTGACAGGTCAAACGCCATCGAGTGCCTCAGCAGAACGCACAGATAAGATGATTAAGCACGCCTCAGACGTCATTCTCGAACAAGAAAAAGACACGGTCGATGCCATGCAATTGGTTCGTGGGTTCTCTTTCGGTGGTACGGGCGAAAACATGGCGCTTGGCTTTATCGGATTAAAGGACTGGAGCGTACGTAAGAAGGCAAGTCAAAGCATTTCGGCAATCCAGCAGCGTATGCAGGGTCGTCTTTTTGCACCAGACTTCAATGACTTCTTGGGTTTCGTCTTCCCGCTTCCTTCCGTTCCAGAGTTAGGTGTTGCAGAGGGCTTTGATTTCTACCTTGAAGATCGTAACGGCTCTGGTCACGCACGCCTTACTGAAGTGATGAACGAATTTATCGCTAAGGCCAATCAAGACCCGCGCCTTACGATGGTGCGTCACAATGGTATGAGCGATGTGCCAATGCTTGTTCTTGATATCGATTATGGTAAGGCTCGCTCTTTAGGGCTTTCTGATGCCGACATCAATAACACATTGACGATTGCCTTTGGTTCAAGTTATGTCAATGACTTTATCGAACGCGAGAAGATTAAGAAGGTCTATGTGCAAGGCGAAGGCTTTGCCCGAGGCGACGAAAACGACATCTCCAAGTGGCATGTAAGAAACAACGTTGGAAAACTTGTGCCGTTCTCGGCTTTCTCTAAGACAAGCTGGGGCTTTGGTGCGGGTCGTCTCGAACGCTATAACGCCGTGGATGCCGTCAATATTCAAGGGCAGCCCGCTCCTGGCTACTCCTCAGGAGAGGCAATGCAAGCGATTGAAGAAGTCTTAGCTCAGATGCCCAATGGCTACTCGATTGAATGGACGGGCCTTTCTTACCAAGAAAAGGTCGCAGGAGGCAATGCCGCTCCTTTGTATGCGATTTCGCTCCTTGTTGTGTTCCTTGCTCTTGCGGCCTTGTATGAGTCGTGGTCTATTCCTGTGGCTGTGATTCTTGTTGTGCCGCTTGGCGTTTTGGGTGCATTAGGATTAACAGCGATTACGGGCCGTGAAAATGATGTGTACTTCCAAGTCGGTCTTTTGACGACAGTGGGACTTGTTGCGAAGAACGCGATTTTGATTGTTGAATTCGCGCGAGACTTGTACGACAAGGGGACCGATGTGCTTGAAGCTGTTGTGGAAGCGGTGCGGTTGCGTTTACGCCCAATTTTGATGACATCGATTGCGTTCGGTTTAGGTGTATGCCCGTTAGCAGTGGCAACAGGCGCAGGCGCTGGTGCGCAGTCTGCAATTGGTATCGCTGTCTTAGGCGGAATGATCACGGGAACATTCTTGTGTGTTTTCTTTGTTCCGGTGTTCTTTGTTGTGATTACGAAGATTTTTGGTCGTAAAAGACTTGAGAACGTATAAAAAAGCAAAAGAGGAAAACTATGCGTAAAACATTCGTTTTGTTACCGTTAGCTGCAGCAATCCTTGCCGCAGGGTGCTCTTTTGCGCCAACTTACGAAAGGCCCGAGGCGCCAGTGGAAGTCGCGTGGCCAGCCTCGGAAGCCACGAAAAACGTTCAGATGCTTACCGATGGCCTTCAAAACTGGGGCGACTTCGTTAAAGATAAGCGCTTATGCGCCTTAATTGAAAAGGGTCTCTCGGGTAACCGCAGTCTTCGTGCGGCCGTGTTAAGTGTCGAACAGGCCCGCGCCCAATATAACGTAAGCCGCAGTCAATTGCTCCCGAGCATCTCGGCTGTGGCGCAACGCACAGCGCGAGGCGCGTACAACAACGAAGCTTTAAATCACTCAAGCTCGATGTCAAATGGCTATACGGCTAACGCCATGGCCTCTTACGAATTAGACCTCTTCGGTCGCGTTCGTAATACCAATGAAATGGCCTTGCAGACCTATTTCCAAACAGAGGCCGCGCAGCGCACAGCGCAGATGACACTTATCTCTGAAATCGCTAACACCTGGTTAGGACTAGCGGCCGCGAAAGACAAGTTAAAGCTTGCGACAGAAACCTTAGAGAGCCGAGAAAAGACTTTTGAGCTCGTTCAAAATAGCTACGAATTAGGAGCTTCCAGCTTAATCGATGTGCATCAAGCAAAAACGACAGTGGCTAACGCAGAAATTGCTAAGGCTCAAGCGTTAACACAAGTCGCACAATACAAAAACGCCTTGCGACTTCTCGTGGGTGGCACCTACGATGAAAGTCTTGAGGCTGACACTTTACCAAGCGATATCACGAATCCAATTTCTGCGATTTCAAATGTCCCAAGTGAAGTGCTCTTGAATCGCCCCGATATCGCATCGGCTGAAGCGCAGTTAAGAAGTGCGAATGCCAACATTGGTGTTGCAAGAGCGGCCTTTTTCCCGTCGATCTCTTTAACGGGATCCACGGGCTACACATCAAGCCACCTGTCGGACCTTTTTAAGTCAGCAGGAGCAATTTGGTCTTTTACGCCTTCGGTTTCTTTGCCGATTTTCAAAGGTGGACAAAACATCCAGAACTTAAAGGCAGCGGATGCGGCTAAGCGTGCGGCTGTCGCGAAGTACGAATCGGCGATTCAGACCGCGTTTAAAGAAGTTTCTGATGCCTTAGCAACGGAAGGAACAATTCAAGACCAATTAAAGGCAACAATAGAATTGGCAGATGCCACACACAAAACCTATGAACTCTCTTTAGAGCGCTATAAGAACGGTGTGGATAGCTTTTTGCAGGTCTTAGATAGCCAGAGATCGGACTTTTCTGCGCAGCAGGCACTTGTCAACATGAAGCTGTCTCGAGCGACAAGTGTGATTTCGCTTTACAAAGTTATGGGCGGTGGTTCGCAGTTAGCTCCTGAAAAGAGCGAGAGCGAGCAGCCAAAGGAAAGCGAAAAATGAGCGAGACTGAAAAAAGAGAAAGTCTTAGCAAGACGCGCCTAACAGAGCTTTATAAAGAGCGCATTGCCGAAAGCGAAGACTTAGCGAGTCGTCGTCGCGAAGAAATTCTTGCGGCAGCCATCGAGTGTTTTGGCGAAAAAGGCTTTGTTGCTACCAAGATGAAGGATATTGCTTCCCGAGCGAAAATGAGCGTGGGAAGCCTTTATAACTACTTTAACAACAAAGACGATATTGTCGAGACTCTCGCACAGCGAGAAACCGATAAGCTTATCGAGAAAATCCAAAGCGCCAATCGCGATGAACCCATCAAGCAGATGCGTGATTTGGCAAAAATTGCGATGACGCGTCTTAATCCCAAGAATGCGATTTTTGCTTTGGATCTTATGAATGCGACAACGAGTAACGACCGACTCTTAAATTGTTTGCGTCGTTACGACAAGGTTTGCCGCGAAGCGCTGCTTGAAACGTATAAGAACAAAAAATATTACAACCCAGAAGCAAAGATTGATTTGGATATGTGCTTACTTGACGGTCTTGTGATTCGCGTGATTGCAGATCCGTCTCTTAATGCCGAGCGCCTTGCCAAAATGGTGGCTCGTCGAATCGTGATGGATGATTAGAGAAAACTTCTCGCAGAAGAAAAACTAAGGGGGTGTTGATAAAGTCGGTTCATCCGACGTCAGTTAACGCCCCCTGTTTCT
>CAVCTI010000214.1:0-3449 GCA_963604755.1 Duodenibacillus sp.
CCAACCGCATGCAAATACCTGTCGTCCATGTGCTCGAGACCCGCGAGCATGCAGCCTTCGGGATGTGAGTCAAGGAGTTTTGTGATGCCAACGATAGCGGGACCGGCTTCGCTTGCGGCGCCAAAGAATTCCAAACACACGGTGCGCCCTAATTTGGGCATGCGATGCAAAATCCAAGTTGCTGACGTAATTAAGCCATCGCACCCTTCCTTTTGTACGCCTGGAAGCCCACCTAAGAACTTATTGGAAACGTCCTTGCCAAGGCCTGCCTTTCGAAAGGTAGAGCCAGGAATCGTGAGAATTTCTTTTTTAAGAACGCTAGCTTTCGCAGGATCGGCTTCAAGCCCGTTTTTCGTTGTGATTTCCCAGGTGACCGTCTTTTGTTTATGAATTTTGTCTAAGTTGTGATTGAGACGCACAACTTCAACCCAGTTACCAGACGGGTTGACCAAGCGATAACTTGCCAAATTATCAACTGCAGTTCCCCAAAGGCACGCTTTCTTGCCACCAGAGTTTTCACTGATGTTGCCTCCGATTGTGGAACTGTCGGCGCTCGCGGGATCCACAGAAAATACGAGGCCAGCGGCAGAAGCTGCCTGCATCACGCGGCGCGTGATAGCGCCAGAACCCGTGCTAATCACAGATGTCGTTGACTGTAGGCCAGGGAGCGTCTCTTCAAAAACTGGACCAACATAGTCAAGTTTTTCTGTGTTAATGACAGCGCTTAGCGCACTCATTGGAACTGCGCCCCCTGTGTAGCCTGTGCCACCGCCGCGCGGGATGATGACAAGACCAAGATCAATACAGCCGCGAACAATGCCAGGGATTTCCGATTCGTCATCGGGCGTTAAAACAACAAACGGGTACTCGATACGCCAGTCTGTGGCGTCTGTGACGTGAGAAACGCGCGTAAAGGGATCAAAGCGTATGTTGTCTTTGTGTGTGATGCGTTTTAGGCGACGGACGATGCTCGCACGTAACTTTAGGGTTTCAGAAAAACTCTTTTCAAACTTATCGACAGCAACAGCCGCGTTGTCAATGAGCTTACCGACCTCAGCGTCACCCGTTTTGTCTGCCATGCGACGCTTATTCATTTCGGTTAAGCGATGGCGCAAAGCTTCAACTAAGAGCTGACGTCTTCTTTTGTCCTTTAGGAGGTCCTCTTGCAGATAGGGGTTTCTTTGGACAACCCAAATGTCTCCAAGTACTTCAAAAAGCATCCGTGCTGATTGCCCTGTTCGCGTTAATGATCGAAGACTCGCCAATAGCGACCAACTGTCTTTTCCGAGAAGGCGAATAACGATTTCCTTATCTGAAAAGGATGTGTAGTTGTAAGGAATCTCACGAACGCGGCGTGTAGCTTGAGCAGGAACGGACTCTTTTGGAGTAATTGCAGTTTTCATAGCGTTTCGAGCAACAAAAGGAAAGCGGAGTTGTCCATTGTACAGACTAGTTAGAGGGGTTGCGGATGAGCCGATTGATTGCTACAGGCCTCTCGACTAAACGAAATAATCCTGACCCATCATCGAGAATGTCATAGCGCCACTTAAGATTGCCTCTTAAGTCTTCAAGCCAAGCGCCAATAGGGGCTCCGAGTTCGTCAACGTTAGTATTTAAAAACGTCTCAGCCTCATGGGCGGTAGCAAAATCCTCTTGGAATTCGCCGTAATCGAGAATGACTTGGGTAACAAGGTCTCTACGCATCGCAAACGCCTTTTAAGGGAGTCGGGAAATAATACGCGCTAAGGCGCGGCACAAGTTTTCGACATACTCTAAATGCAAAGCCTCATCTGGGCCGTGAGCATTCGAATAAGGGCCCAAGACACCCGTAAGGAGGAATTGAGCCACGGGGCAAGCCGCTTCAAGCGTATCGAAAATCGATAAAGAGCCGCCTTCACCCGAATAGATTGCCGGGGTATCGAAAACCTCAGAGCTTGCCTCTTTGACGATTTGAGCTAACCAATCGGCCTCGGAAGGAGCATTCCATCCTTTAAATGAATAGGTCCCTAGCATTTCAACCTTGGCTCCAAAAGGGGGATCGGAAAGAAGGGTTTTCTCCAAGGCCTTTTGGGCTACAACGGGGTCAACGGTTGGCGGAATCCGAATAGAAAGTCGTAAAGACGTATCTGACCGCAAAACATTGCCGCCAACGTCAATACTAGGAAGACCATCGGCACCAATGATGGCCAATTGCGGTAACCACGTTTGCGCTAAGAGAGCTTCTTCGGCGTTTGCCGAGCGCATCACAGGTTTATCGATCCAAGGGAAGTCGTTTTCGACACCCCGAATCACGCGAGCTTTTTCTTGGATTTGCGTGATGCGAGAAGGAGGAATTTCTGTTGCGTAAAACGCTTTACCTAAAATCTTTCCCGTGCTGCTATCTTCAAGGCGGTCAAGAAGATGCCGAGCAATCATAAAGGAGTCGGGCACGATGCCTGAGGCCGTACCTGAATGAATGCCATGCTCGAGGACACTGACTTTGAGCGTGGTTCCAAGAACGCCACGAAAATTCGTTGTTATACAAAAGTGCTTGTAATCGATGCAGCCAGCATCTAAAACAAGAACAAGAGAAACGCCAGTAAAGCGCTCGCTTAATTGGTTAATCCAAAAAGGGAAATCTTCGGATCCAGACTCCTCAGCGGTCTCAAAGATGCCAAAAAGCCGAGGATGACCTTCGCCACTCTCTTCTAAGGCTTTTGCGATGCTAATAGCGGCATAAAAGCTATAACCGTCATCGGCTGCACCTCGTCCATAAAGCAGGCCATTTTCAATTGACGGGACAAAAGCGCTGCGATTCTTGCCCCAGTCGTCTGAGGCGGGTTGCTTATCCATGTGTCCGTAAAAAAGTACATCGCCGTGAGCTTTTGAGTTCTCTGTAGCGGGGATTTCAAAAAATAAAAGAGGCGTTTTCCCTTTCGCCTCGAGAACTTCAATGTGAATGTCTTTCAGTTGAGCGAGGGCAAAGGCTTTGGCTTCTTTTAGAGAGCGCAGTAACTCGCCGCGCTCTTCCCAATCCTTATCGAAGTTAGGCGATAAGCTTTTAATAGCAATGAATTGTTTTAGAGCCTCAAGGGTCTGGTTTTTCCATAAGCTTTGTAGCGTTGTATCAGTTTTTGTATACACGAGAAAACTACCTTTGAATAACGAAAGAAGAGGTACCAAGAAGATTGGAAATCTTCTTCGATAAGAGTTGAGCGGATGTGCGGTCCTTCTCTGAACCAATCAGGACGCGATAGAGATTGCCCTCAAGGACGACCGCAACGCGTTGAGAAATCTCCTGCTCAGAAAGCATCATCTCTGCGTGAGCAGCCACTTCTCGCGCGTTAGTTTCGTTGGAGAAGGCCCCGATTTGAACACGCCAAGTCGAAGCCGTTGCTGGGCTTGCCAAGGTGGCTTTTTCTTGCTTTAGAATCTCTCCAATGGCGTCTTGCGGTTGATCCTCTGGTGTG
>CAVCTI010000214.1:3459-6526 GCA_963604755.1 Duodenibacillus sp.
GGCCTCAGCGGTTTGTGCTTCTTCTGTGGTTACCGTGCCAAAATCAATCTCAGGAGGCGTTGGTTCTTCAACGTGAGTAGCTTCAGGCGTGGACTCAGTGGGCGGCGTATTCTCAGCAAGGGAAGTATCCGATTCTTCAGTTTGTAGCGCAGCCGAAGCAATTGAAGAAAGGCTCTCTACAGTGGGTAAGGTAACTTCCTTTGTTTGCTCGGCCACAACAAGGGGCTTAGCGGCTTTCTCTATAGGACTCGTTTTGACTGTGTAGGCCTTGCCGCTAGCGATATCGCGACGCGTGATGCGTTCGATTTTCACTCGTGTCGTTCCCGCTTTGTGGTATCCCAACTTCACAGCGGCTGCATAACTCATGTCGATGGCGCGTCCTCCAAGGAAGGGACCGCGATCGTTGACACGAACAATGACGCTTTTGCCGTTTTTCAGGTTTGTGACACGTGCATAGCTCGGGAGTTCCATTGTTGGATGAGCCGCTGTCATTGCAAACATGTCGTAGCGCTCACCAATGGCGGTCTTGCGGCCATGGAATTGCTTACCGTACCAGCTAGCAATGCCGATCTGTGTGAATTCTTTGTCGCCTGTCATGGGGTAGTAGTGCTTTCCCATCACGGTGTAGGGGCGACTAGCTGCCTTCGAAGGCTTCTCGACTTTAAGGTCAATCGTTTCTTGGAAAGCGAGTGGCTGATGCGAATCAGGAGGCCCATCGTTATCGTAAAACTTACCTGCTTTACTGAGAATTGATGGTCCCGAGCAACCCGATAGGAAAAGTCCTGCGCCAATGCAGCAGACGAGAATTTTTATTTGGCCAATAAAAGTCATAGGCATCAAAGCAAAGCCAAAAACAGACGACGCGAAAAAAACAGGAACTTTCTTAGGGCGAAAGGATAGCGCTAATACTGAGAAAACAGGGGCAAGAGACTATGATTACAGCTTGAAGACGAACTAGGGGTCAAAAATTGGTGAATCGACCCCTCGGGGTTTTGTTTGTCTACGATTTTGAATAGATGGATTTTGTTATGACTCTTGCTTTAGAGGACATTTATCGCATTGCTGAATTGGCTCACATCGACATCGATCAAGAGCAGGCAGTGAAAATGCAGGGCGAACTTAATGATATTTTCCAGATGATCGAGCGCATTCAGGCGGTCGATACTGACAATATCGAGCCAATGATGCATCCGCACGACGATACGCAGAGGCTGCGTGAAGATAAAGTGGTTTTTGGCAATAATCGAGAAGAAAATATGAAGAATGCTCCCGAAAGCTATGAGGGCTTGTTCATTGTTCCTCGTGTCGTCGAGTAGGAGGGAACAATGTCAGAACGTCAATTTCATACAGTGGTCGAGCTTTCTCGCGCCCTAGAAAAAAAAGAAGTGAGCGCTGTTGAGCTCGCCAAAGAGTATTTGGCTCGCATTGAAAATGAAAAAGCGCTCAACTGCTTTTTGGATGTTCGTCCTGAAGTGACACTCGAGCAAGCCAAAGCGGCAGATAAAAGAATTGCCGAAGGCAATGCTAGTCGTCTAACAGGCATTCCTATTGCGCACAAAGACATTTTTGTAACGAAGCAGTGGGCCTCCACGGCAGGCAGTAAGATGCTCGAAGGCTACATGAGTCCCTTTGATGCCGCAGTTGTTTCCAAGTTAAGTGAAGCCGGAATGGTCACTCTTGGGAAACTAAATTGTGACGAATTCGCGATGGGGTCAGCTAACGAAAACTCGGCTTACGGCAAAGTTTTAAATCCGTGGGACGCAAACGCTGTTCCTGGCGGCAGCTCTGGCGGGTCGGCTAGCTGCGTAGCTGCAGGCCTTGCCCCGATTGCCACAGCAACAGACACGGGTGGATCGATTCGTGAACCCGCAAGTTTTTGTGGTATCACTGGAGTGAAGCCGACTTACGGTCGTCCAAGTCGCTTAGGCATGATTGCTTTTGCTTCAAGCTTAGATACCGCGGGCCTTATGGCGCACACAGTCGAAGACATTGCTTGGGTCTTAGGCGACATGGTTGGGTTTGAGCCGTGGGATTCCACGAGTGAAAGCGCTCCAACAGAGGACTTCACGCAAGACTTAGATAAAGGCGTAAAGGGAATGCGTATTGGTGTTCCTCGCGCGTGGTTTACGCAGGAATTGGATGCAGAAGTGCGCGCGGCTCTAGAAAAGGTGATTGCCGAATATGCTTCACAGGGTGCAGAGATTGTTGATGTGGCTCTGCCGAATGCGGGTCTTGGTGTTTCCGTTTACTACGTTGTTGCTTGTGCTGAAGCAAGTTCCAACCTTTCTCGCTTTGATGGCGTGCGTTATGGGTATCGCGCCAAAGACTACGACGATATTCAGGACATGATTAAAAAGAGCCGTAATGAAGGCCTTGGCGCTGAACCCAAGCGCCGCATTTTAATCGGCACCTATGTGCTTTCTCATGGCTACTACGACGCTTACTACATCAAAGCTCAGAAGGTGCGTCGCCTAATCGTCAATGAGTTCACTGAAGCCTTTAAGAAGGTCGATGCGATTTTAAGTCCTGTGACAACGTCAACAGCATTTGACTTTGGCGCAAAGAGCGACCCAGTAACGGCGTACTTAGGTGACCTTTACACGGTGCCTGCTTCATTGGCGGGATTGCCCTGCATGAGCCTGCCATGCGGCATTCACAGTAACGGCCGTCCTATTGGTGTGCAGTTAGCGTGCCCGAGATTTGCTGAAGCGAAGATGTTACGCATCGCTAACGCCTATCAGCAGGCAACAAAGTGGCACTTATGCCACCCTGAGAAACATCAATAGGCCACGGAGAAAGATATGCAGTGGGAAGTTGTCATTGGATTAGAAACGCACGTTCAACTCTCGACGACCTCGAAGGTTTTTTCTGGGGCGTCGACAGCGTTTGGTGCTGAAGCGAACACACAGGCTTGCTACATCGATTTGGCTTTGCCAGGCGCTCTGCCCGTTTTAAATCGGGGAGCCGTGGAAAAGTCGATGAAATTTGGTTTGGCCATCGGCGCAGAGGTCGCAGAGCGCTCGATTTTTGATCGAAAAAATTATTTTTATCCCGATCTTCCAAAGGG
>CAVCTI010000215.1:0-2206 GCA_963604755.1 Duodenibacillus sp.
CTCCGCTCTTATCCACAGGAATCAGGAAGGAGACCACGCCCATCATCATGGCGATCACCGCATCGTTTAAGAAGCGGAAAGGACGGATTCCATCGATTTCGATGCCGCGAATTGCAGCGCCCGAGAACCACAAAATGGCAGCGATTAAAAAGCATAGGCCAATGGCGATTTCGCCGCGGCTCATCTTGCCTAAACCAGCGAGTTCTTTTTTCACCCATTCGCGACCGCCTGGGACTTCGCCTCCCATATCACGGAACATGATGTTGGCAAGAACGAAGTACGCGACTAAAAAGAGCAATACGGCAACAGGAACACCGACTTTCATCCAATCGACGATTGTCACGTTGATGCCATAGGTCTGTTCAACAAAGCGCATGTAAATGCCATTGGGTGGCGAACCGATCAATGTAGCCATGCCACCGATGGAGGCCGCATAAGCAATCGCTAAAAGTAAGCACACTGTGAAGCGATGTTCGCGAGCAGCGGCTTGCGCATCATCGGCTTTCACTGTGGAGTGCACTAAGTTAATTAGGGCAATCGCCACAGGTACCATCATCGCAGCGCACGCCGTGTTACTCATAAAGGCAGACAGTGTGCCCGTCGTGAGCATCATGCCAAAGACAATTTTCTTGGGCGTTGCACCAATTAAGCTCATCACAAATAGGGCGATGCGACGATCCAAGCCCCACTTCGTGACGCCAGCGGCCAAAATAAATGCACCCATAAATAAGAAAATCGTATCGGATGCATAGGGAGCCATCGCCGCTGACGGTTTACACACGCCCATAAGTGGGAAAAGCACCATCGGCAAAAGAGATGTGACAGCAATAGGAGCCGATTCAAAGCACCACCAAATTGCCATCCAAACGGGAACGCCTAAACAGGCGCGACCTGCTGGTGAAAACTGCGCAATTGAGCCATCTGCTGTGACATAAGTCGATGGCATCAATAAAAAGATTAGTAAGCAAAGTAGCGGTCCGACAATAAGCGAACCGTAGCGCAATAGCGCCTGCCTACTCGGCATGGATTCAGACACCTCACTCTCCTTAGAAGTCCCATAAAGCTGAATAGCTTTGGTTTATTGTTTTAATTTGCCTCGCATTGCACGAGGTAGTGAGGATTTTAATAAGAGAGGTCTTGTAAACCCTTAGGAAAAAGCGCAAGACCCCCTCGTAGATTACTTAGCGGATTTATGTAGATTGCGTAAATATCTTATGGGCGTTTTACTTGTCCGTTCGACCAGTCTCGAACACAGGCTTTCTAATCCTTGAAGAGAACACTTCTTTGGCCGCGGTTTTACGTGACTACTATCAGGTTGTCCGTCAAAACTCCTGCGGTCGTTGCACTCCGTGTCGCAATGCGACAGTGGAAATTGATGAAGCACTCACAGCACTTACAGAGGGGCATGGGGACACAATCTCTTGGGATTCTGTGAAGGCTGCTGCACTGCAGATGGATGAAACAAGTCTCTGTGGTATTGGTCGAACAAGTGCCAAGGCTCTCCTTGGAGCATTGAAACACTTTAGCGATGAGCTTTTTAAGAGCAGTGGTTCGTCCTTTGCTGGTAGTTTCGGCGTTGTTACTGCAAGTTGCATTGAATCCTGCCCAGACCACGTCAACGTGCCTCGCTACATGGACTTTGTGCGTGACGGACAGAATGCTCTTGCCCGTGGCGTCCTCTTAAATCACTATCCGCTTATCTCTGGGACAAGGTCGAACCCTGCAAGGCGAAGCCCCGCATGAAGATTCATCCTGCTGACATTAAGGTTCGCAGAGAAACCTTTGAAGATGCCGACAGTGGCTTTTCGAAACCAGAGGGCTACGCTGAAGCCTCCCGTTGCATGCGTTGCTACCGCGTGATTCGTTTCTACACGGCTAAACCCATTGCTAACGTAGTAAGCCACTAATTCGAAGGGAGAATTCATCATGAAAGCCTTTATCAATAACACTCCTGTCGAATTTAACGAAGGAGAAACCATTCTTGCTGTTGCAAAGAAAGCAGGAATCTATATTCCAACGCTTTGCGCCTTGCTTGCAATCGATCACACGCCAGGAACCTGCCGTGTCTGCCTTGTTGAAATCCGCGAGAGCGACAAGTCAACCATCACAACAGCCTGCATAACACCGATGAAAGAAGGTATGCAGGTCTCTACCAGGGCGAACGCATGAAATTATGCCCGCGATGTTCCTAGAACGTTGTAAACCG
>CAVCTI010000216.1:0-3867 GCA_963604755.1 Duodenibacillus sp.
CGCCAGAAAAACATTGCAGCCGTCGCGAAAAAAACTGAAGTAACCCGAAAAGAACTCGTTCGCATTGAATCGGAAGAGCAGAAAAATCGTGCCTCTCTAGAAAAAGAAAAGAGCACCCGAAGTGTGGCGCTCAATCGACTACGAGGCGAAATTAAGACGCAGCAAGACCGCTACGAACAACTCGTGAAAAACGATCGAGAACTTTCAAGCTTAATCGCAAAAATCGATAGACAAATCGAAGAGGCAGAAAAGCAAGAGCGCCTTGAGGCGGAAAAGCGGCGCTTGGCCGCAGAAAAGAGTCGCACGACACCAGCGAAACGTACGCCTCAGAAAACCACGCCCAAGGTTGACACGTCGCGCCTAGCGATTGCTCCTGTACAAGGTAATTTCGGTGCTCTGAAAGGAAAACTCACGGTTCCAGTGAAAGGCACGATTGCCGCAACATACGGACAAAGACGCGAAGGCGCTGCGTCTTCTTTACCATGGCGAGGTCTTCTCATTCGCGCTAAGGCTGGAGAAAGCGTTCGCGCCACAGCCCCAGGGACTGTTGTCTTTAGCGATTGGATGCGCGGGTTTGGTAACCTCCTCATTCTCGATCACGGCGCAAACTACCTTTCTGTCTACGCCAATAACGAGTCTCTCTTTAAGTCCGTGGGAGACACGGTGTCCCAAGGTGAGACCATCGCCAGTGTCGGCAATTCCGGAGGCGAAGAAAGCCCTGGCTTATACTTTGAACTTCGCTATAAAGGTAAGCCCTTTGATCCAGCGAAGTGGCTTACTCATTAATTGATTTTGTTTTAGGAAACTTATGAAACGCTTGTTTCGCCCTCTTTTACTGCTCCCTTTATGTTTTACGGCAAGCGTCGGTTTTACCGCAGAAAAAGAGGCACCTTTACCGATTGACGAAGTCCGACTTTTCGCTGAGATTTTTGGCGGCATTAAGAACTACTACGTCGATGAAGTCAGCGATAAGAAATTAATCGAAAACGCCATTAAAGGGATGGTCTCAGGTCTTGACCCCCACTCAACGTTCTTGGATGAAAAAGGCTACAAGGACCTCCAAGAAACAACCTCAGGCGAATTCGGCGGTCTTGGTATCGAAATTACCAAAGACCCGCAGGGTGTGCGTGTTGTAAGTCCTATTGATGACACGCCAGCGGCACGTGCTGGTGTCTTAGCCGGAGACATCATCATCAAAATCGATGGAAAAGTCAGTGCTGACCAGAGCCTTGATGAAAACGTCAAGATGATGCGCGGCAAACCCGGAACCTCTGTCACGCTTACCATTGCCCGTAAAGGGGTTGCGCAACCCGTTGTCATTCCCTTGGTTCGAGCTATCATCAAGATTCACTCTGTGAAGTCAAAAACTCTTAACGATCACGTCGGCTACATCCGTATTTCGCAATTCCAAGGAAAGACGACAGGAGACGTCTCTAAGGCTCTTACGACACTCTTTAAAGACCGTGAGTTAAAGGGTATCGTTTTGGATTTACGTAACAATCCTGGTGGGTTACTTAATGCCGCTATTGGGGTTTCTGCCGCTTTCATTAAAGAAGGACTTCCTGTTGTTTCGACAAAAGGCCGCATAAAGTCTGCCGATCGCGTCTTTAATGCAACCTATAAGGATTACGTTGTTGGAAAAGAAGGCGACGAATTAAAGGGATTACCAGCACAGGCCAAAACAATTCCGTTAGTTGTGTTGGTCAATTCCGCATCGGCCTCAGCTTCAGAAATTGTCTCTGGCGCCCTGCAAGACCATAAGCGCGCGACGATTATGGGAACGCGGAGTTTTGGTAAGGGAAGCGTCCAAACGATTATTCCTTTGCGCGTGAAGGGTGGCGAAACGCTAGGAGTGAAAATGACAACGGCTCGCTACTACACCCCGAGTGCTCGCTCGATTCAAGCTACAGGCATCGTTCCTGATATTGCGGTCGATGACACGCCCGAAGGAAACTACCCCTCGTTTGCCATCCGTGAGGCAGATCTCTCTGGGCACATTGAAGCCGAGAAGAACGCCAAAAAGAAGGTAGAAAAAGAGCCCGAGCAAGAGGATTCTGAAGCGACAATGCCCAAGCTTCGCTACGTCTTTGGCGACGAGAAAGACTTCCCGCTTAAGCAAGCCGTAAACCACATTCTCGGCAAACCCGTTGTCACACACGCTGACGTACAAAAGAAAAAGAAAGAGTTAGCGGCAGAAAAGAAGGCAAAGGAAGCTAAAGAAGCGAAGGAAGCCAAGCCCGAGAAATCGGCGAAGTAGTCTTTTCTCGCCCCTAAATTTATTTGCGGGGGCAATCGGTATTTCTTCCTACTAAAGCCCCGTTAAGCATTGGCTCTGACGGGGTTTTATTTTTTTGTCTTTTGGTGGGTTTTAGGGGTAAAAACGGCTCCTTCCCCTTTAAGCACTTGGGCTTGATCCTTTTTACGATTTAGCAATTTTGTCGGTAAAAATGCTAAAACGATGGCTTATTTTTTCGTTTTAAATCAATGAGGGCAAAACAAGCCCGAAACAAAATTTCTTTGTTTTATAAAGAAAAAGTCAAGCGCCGCCCCTTCCAAACCCTCAATGACTTTGTCAGGAAAAAATCGAAAAAGTTCTCTTGTTGCTAGTTTGTCAGCAAATCGACGCTTAAATCCCCGCTAAGCCGCGTCAATACTGGTATTTCCGGGCTTTCCAACTTTTGAAACCCTGTAGTGCAAAAAATGAGGGGCTCTCACTTATAAGAGTTTTATAACACATGTGCGACGAGGGAAGTCGAAAGAAGTGCCTTGATTTCAAAGAAATTTCTGCAAACCCTGCTGTCAAACATTTTTAACTGTTAATCGAGCGACGCTCTCGCGCGCCTTTTCAAGGATTTCTTCTTCGCCTTCCACGACGCCTTTTCTCATCAGGAACTTCCCATCACACATCGTGCTACGAATAGCAGCGCTATCTGCCGAATAGACCCAATTGCTCACGAGGTTGTGATTGGGGACCATACGTTCGTTATTGAGATTGACGAAAACAGCGTCAGCAAGAGCACCTACTTCAATTGCGCCACTATTTAATCCAAAGGCCTTAGCCCCATTTCGTGTTGCCCAATTAAAGACAAGAGACGCGGGAAGAGTTTCAGGCGTGTAACGAACCTTGGCAAGAAGCGCAGCAAATTTCATTTCTTCTCGCATATCAAGATTGTTGTTGGAGCTGACGCCATCGGTTCCGAGCGCAATGCGACACCCGGCTTCAATTAATTCTTTGGATTTAAAAATCCCGGAGCCAAGCTTCATATTTGAGCAGGGGTTGTGTGAGAGAACAACGCCTCGCTCTTTTAGGATTTCAATTTCTTCTGCATCAACATGCACGCAGTGTGCAACGATTGTTTTCTCGCTAAGAACCCCTAATTTATCGAGCCAACGCACAGGGCTCATGCCGTATTGCGCAATGCAATCGGCAACCTCTTTTTCAGTTTCTGAGACGTGTATTGTCAAGGGTAGATTCTTTTTGCGAGCGAGGTCTGCGCATCGGATTAGTAAATCGGGACCCGCAGTGTAAACAGCGTGCGGAGCAACAATAAGTTTTGCGCGACCTGTTTCGCTCTTAAAGTTTTCGAGCAAATCAAAAGCCGCATCGATTTTCTCTTTTCCCAGACCATCCATGAAGGTAACACCGAGACTTGCACGCAACCCCATCTCGTCAACGGCCCTCACTGTTTCTTCGCACATCCAATACATATCGCAAAAGAAGGTCGTTCCCGTGCGAATCATCTCCAAAATCGCCAAGCGTGACCCGTCATAAATATCTTGCGGCTTCATCTTCGCTTCAAAGGGCCAAATATGGTGATTGAGCCACTCAAAAAGTTCCATATCATCCGCGTACCCACGCAGTAGTGT
>CAVCTI010000217.1:0-6853 GCA_963604755.1 Duodenibacillus sp.
TTATTGGAGCGTCCCCGAGATGCTCGAACCCCAAGAAGAGCCATTGTGAGAGAAGTAAATGCTAACGCTAAAGCCATCTTGGCTTTAACAAAAAAACTCTGTGCCATACCGAGCGTTTCAGGAAAAAAAGAGGAAGAAAATCGCGCTTGCGCAACTCTCCTACATGAGTTGCGTTCGATAACGCCGTCTTTTGGAAATACCCTTAGCGCGAAAGAAATTCTCTGCGAGGGAGATTCCCTAAAACGCAATGCTGTTTTTGCGCTTTTACGTCCTGCAAAACGCACGAAAAAAACAGTTCTTCTGACGGGGCACTTTGATGTTGTCGACACAGAAGGCGCCTTGAAGGATTTAGCATTTTCTCCAGACGAGTACACGAAAGCTCTAGCCAAAGAAAATCTCACTGAAGAAGTAAAAACTGACCTTGAAAGTGGCAATTGGATTTTTGGTCGCGGCACGATGGATATGAAAGCAGGGCTCGCTCTTTTTATCGAGACCATAAGAGCTTTCGCGAAAAGCCCTGATTTAGCCATCAACATTGCTTTCTTAGCCGTTCCCGACGAGGAGTGCGATAGCGCAGGAATGCGTGGTTCCATTCGCCCGTTTTGCACGATTTTAAAAACAGAAGACCTTGATGTAATCGCCGCTCTCACAGGAGAGCCCTGTTTTTGGACAACAGGAAAACACCCGACACGTCCCTACTACACGGGAACAACGGGAAAAATCATGCCGTATTTCTTGTGTCTTGGGAAAGCGACTCACGTTAACGACTATGTTCAGGGTGCAAACGCTATGCTTTTAGCCTCGCATGTCGTTTCTCTGTTTGAAGGAAATCCTGAGTTCATTGACGGAAAAGGGGCTGATACTCTTTCGCCTCCTGCTTGCCTGCGCTGCGAAACGCGCACAGGAACCTATAGCGTCAGTCTTCCTTCGCGAGCGATTTGCTTTTTTAATGTCTTAACCGATAGTCGCACACCCGAAAACATTCTTACGAGCATGAGAGCTCTTG
This sequence comes from Duodenibacillus sp., assembly GCA_963604755.1. Lineage (GTDB taxonomy): Bacteria > Pseudomonadota > Gammaproteobacteria > Burkholderiales > Burkholderiaceae_F > Duodenibacillus. Next base: position 1,007 of record CAVCTI010000217.1, read on the forward strand.
CTGAAAAAGCACTCAACTTAAGTTGCGAGCAAATGCAAAAAACGGCAGAAGCTCTGATGTGCCATGGCGCACAAGTGGTAGCCGAAAAAAAAGCAGGGCGCGTCTTTTCCTACGACGAACTCACTTCGTTATGTGCAAAAAAACTCGGAAGCATCGAGGCGTTAAAAAAAGCACAACTTGACCTTTTAAAGAGTCTTGCACCCGAGATGGATATGCGAGAAAAAGCCATTCGTGTAAGCGAATGGATTGCAGACTTAAGTGGCGTTACGGGGCCTGCGATTGTGGTGGGTTTTCTTCCGCCTTACTACCCACACCGCGTTAATCGTAGACGCAATCAAAACGAAAAAATTCTCCGAAAAGTGATTGAAGAAGCGGCCTCTCGCGCAGGAGTGTTAGCCGAAGATAATGCGACAAGCCTTCAAGAAGTTTTCGGCGGCATCACCGATCTCTCTTTCTTGGGTTTTGAAGGCAATCGAGCGGCTCTCACGAGCCTTGCAGACAACATGCCCGCTTGGGGAGAACTCTATAGTCTTCCGATGACTGATCTTTTATCGCTAGATATTCCTGTCGCGAATATGGGGCCAGCGGGTAAAGATGCGCATAAGCCAACAGAGCGCTTGGAATTGATGTACTCGCTTGAAGTCGCGCCTAAAGTTCTTTCCTGGACAATTTGTGAACTCGCCAAAAGGCATTCGTAGAAATTTTCTAAGGTCAATTGACTAGAGTTTGCGCTTTTATGCAAAAAAACTTCGATTGTTCTTTTATTTTGTTTTACTTATCGGAATAGTGTGTTACTTTCCCGCACAGTGAAAATTCTTTTCTCTTTTTTTGGAGAACAGCAATGGCTGACGATATCAATGTCGCGGAATTGACAGCGAAGCCGAAAGTTGGAATTGGCGGCTTCCTTGCCTTAATTCTCGCGGTTATTCTTTTCTCTGGAGTTTTCTACAAAATGGGGCCTGGCTATGAATGGCTCGGCGCGCTCGACTTTACGACAATTGCCGGTAAGTTTGGATCAATTTCCGGCACAAATTTTGTCGGCAAAGGCGGTGTTGGCGCACGACAAGGCTTCCTTTTTGCTTTAACTCTTTTCGCCCCTGTCACATTGGCTGTGGGCCTTTTGGCTGTTCTTGAGCACTATGGTGCTCTTGCTGCCGCTCAGGTACTGATGACTCCGCTTTTGCGACCAGTCTTAGATATTCCTGGGTACACAGGTTTGGCCCTTGTCACGGACTTACAGAGTACGGACGCGGGTGCGGCTATCTCTAAGAGCATGTACGACCACAAGCTCATGAACGATAAAGAACTCACGATTATGGCCGCCTGGCAGTACTGCGGCGCTGGAGCCGTCGGAAATTACTTTTCGACAGTCTCAGCAGTCTTTGCTTTCCTTCTCGTTCCCGTTTGGAAACCCCTTGCCATCATTCTCGTAATGAAATTCGCAGCCGGGTTCTTCGTGCGCGTTTGCTTATCAACCATCTACAGAAAGGATTTCAACAATGGCTACTGCAGATAACAAAGTCAGCAACAATCCTTTTGATATCTTCATCGGTGGGTGCCGCAAGGGATTGCTTGTTTGCGCAAATTACCTTTTACCGAACGTGATTATGGCGTTCGTGCTTACCTACATTCTTCAGCTTTTAGGCGTCATGGATTTCTTGGGTCGTGTCTGTGGACCGGCGATGGGAATCTTTGGCCTAAAAGGTGAATGCATCTTAGTGTTGTGCGCCACATGGCTTTCTTGCGGCGCTGGCGTTGGTGTTGCCGCGAGCCTTTACACAGCAGGCGTCATCGGCGGTGTAGACATCACGATTCTTTCGCCAGCGATGATCTTGATGGCCTCTCAAATCCAATACATGGGTCGTTTGTTGGGTTTAGCAGACGTTCCAAAGAAATATTGGCCGCTTCTGATGTTTACTAGCGTCTTTATTGCGTGTATCGGCATGGTCATCATGCGGATTGTGATGTAGGCAAGTTAAAATAACTTAAAGAAGTAACGTTGGCGAGATTCTTTCATCCGTAAAGGGTCTCGCCTTTTCTACCATAAGAAAGGAGTTTTCCTATGGCTCTAGATCTTATTGGCACTTACAAAGAGCTTCACGCCATGGCCGAGCTCGGATTTCAGGAGCATCGAACAAGCGCTTATGTGGCAGAAAAAATGCGCTCTTTCGGTTACGAAGTGACCGAGCATTTTGCCGATACAACGGCTGTTATCGCCTACAAGCGCACAGGGCTTGCTGGTCCGACTGTGATGGTGCGATGTGACATGGATGCCCTTCCTTTTAAAAATGAAGACGGCTCAATTTCTGCTGTGCACGCTTGTGGTCACGATGGTCATATTGCGATGCAACTTGCCACAGCAGAACGTGTTTTTGACTCAGTGAAAAAAGGCACATTAAAGTTCCTTTTTCAACCCGCTGAAGAAACGCTCGATGGAGCTCTTGCTGTCATCAAGGGTGGTGTCCTTGACGATGTCGATATCGCTTTTGGCATGCACATTCGTCCCGAGCAGGATATGCCCGCTGGAAATTTCTGTGCCTCGGTCAATTACACGGCAAGCACCTTTATTCGCATTGATGTGAGGGGCCTCGCTTCTCACGCCTCACGCCCGCATCTCGGAGTCAATGCCGCTGAAGCCGCCGCAGCGATTACCAATGCGATTTGCGCCATTAAACTAAACCCGCTTTTGGGCTGGAGCTGCAAGGTAACACAAATTGAAGCGGCTGCCGCCGCAATTAACGTTATTCCTGACACAGCTTTGCTGTGGCTTGATGCGAGAGCACAAACCAACGACTTGATGGATGAGTTGATTCGTAAGGTTGAGACGGCTGCCTGCTTTGCTGCACAGTCTGTTGGTGCGACAGCGAAAGTCACATTGCCGCACGAACCAATTCCTGCTCCCTCCTTCACACCTGAACTCATCGAGGAAGCGAAAGAAGAAATTGTTCGCTTATTTGGTAAAGACCGCTTATCTAGACCCTGCGGCGGTGGCGGCGAAGACTTCAACTACTTCCCGAAATCAAAACCCACATTACAAAACGCCTATTTCGGTATCGGCGTGGGAGCTACTCCTGGACTCCACAACCGCGCAATGCATTTTGATCCGAAATACCTCACTGGCGGCGTTGATTTGATGAGCGCCATGATTTTAAGAAAGCTCGGGTAAAGATTTCCACTTCCTAAGAAGCCCTTAAAAAGGTGTCCTTTAATAAGGGACCTTATAATGAGGGCTTCAGTTTCTAGCTTACTGCTTAGGGTCTCTTATGAGAAAATCTTTATTGGCTGTCTTGTTAATCGTCGCTCTAACCGGTTGCGGCCTCAAAGGCAATCTCTATCTTGATAACCCCGCGCCTCAAGAGAGCACAGCTCCGGCTCCATTAGAGAACTCGTCGCGATAAAAAACGGATTTCGACAATGTCTTCATCCGATACTTTTCCCTCTCCATTAACCCTTAAGGGGACACAACTTTTTTGCGATGATTGTGATTTAACGGCTCTTGCTAAAGAGTTTGGTACTCCTTTGTATGTTTACTCACTCACTGAGTTAACAGAACGTGCTAACCATTGGGCGCAGGCAACAAAACAAAGAAAAGATCGCGTCTTTTATGCGATGAAGGCCAATAGTTCTCAGGCCTTATTAAAAGAATTCATTCGCTTTGGTTTTGGCTTTGATATCGTCAGTGGCGGAGAGCTCGCTCGGGCTCTTGCTGCGGGCGCTGACCCCGAAACCATTGTGTATTCGGGTGTGGGTAAAGGTACTGCAGAAATTAAAGCCGCCTTAACCGCAGGAATCCTTTGCTTTAATGTCGAAAGCGAATCCGAACTTTTAAGAATTAGTGCGCTTGCAAAAGAGCTCGGAAAAACCGCCAACATTAGTTTGCGTGTCAACCCCGATATTGATGCAAAGACGCACCCGTATATTTCTACGGGCCTTAAAAAAAATAAATTTGGCGTCAGTTTCGAGGAGGCTCCCCGCGTCTATAAGCTCGCGAAGACGTTGCCGAATATTCGCATCACAGGGATTGACGCCCATATTGGCAGTCAATTAACAGAACTTTCGCCTTTTGTTCATGCGTTAGAAAAGATTCTTGACATTGTCGACACGCTAAAAAGTGAGGGCATCTCGCTCGAGCACATCGATGTTGGCGGAGGTCTTGGCATTTGCTACACAAAAGAGACGCCTCCCGCGGTTGAGACTCTTGTGAGTGCTCTGCAAGAAACGCTCGATGCTCGCGGATACAAAGAAATCACGCTTTTTTTTGAGCCCGGAAGAAGTCTCATTGCATCCTCTGGGTTGCTACTGACTCGTGTGGAATATCTCAAAACAGGACCAGGAAAGAATTTCTGTATTGTCGATGCCTCGATGACAGAAATGATTCGCCCAGCTCTTTATCAGGCGACGATGCCGCTTTTTAACTGCACCAATCGCGGGATATCGTCTAAAGTTTTTGATGTTGTGGGACCCGTGTGCGAATCAAGCGACTGGCTAGGGAAAGATTTCAAGGACGATGTGAAAGAAGGCGACATCCTTGTCATAGCCGATGCCGGAGCCTATGGAATGTCGATGGCATCAACCTACAATTCTCGTGCATTGCCAGCTGAAGTTCTCACACACAACGGGAAAGTGATGCTGATTCGCAAAAGATCGTCGATTGAGGAGTTAATTCGCCTTGAAGTTAGCGCGGAAAATTAAGCGTTAAAGTTAAAGAGCACAGAGACTACTTTCTCGAGACCTTCTGCTGGATTACGCTTAAAGCCACTTTGAGAAAAAGCCAAGTACTGCGATATAACAAAATCTGTCATCAATTGGGCACGAGTCTTTATGTCGGTTTTCTCAGAAATCTCGCGTCCCACAATCGCAAGCGCTAGTGTATTGTGAATCGAATCTGTGATTGCGCGAAGAATGCGTTCCTTTCTCTCTATCAGGGTGGGATCTTCATAAACAAGTGCTTCGCCTGTGACAAGCCTTGTTAACCCTGGGTTCTTAACCGCGAACACAAGTAGGTATTGCAACTTCAAATAGGCTCTTTCGAGCATTGCGACATTCGGGCATGCATCCGCGCCCCGAAGTGTTTGATCGAGAAGTTCGGACGTCCTCTTTAAAACGGCTTCAATCATTTCTGTTTTGCCAGAAAAGTGCCGATATAAAGCCGCTTCACTAATCCCGGTTTTGGCTGCAATCTCAGCTGTGGAAAACCGCACTTGAACCGGCGTGCCGAGCAACCCAACTAAGGCATCCATAATTTCTGCGCGTCGAAGGACGCCGTGCTTGTATTGGCGTTTTTCGCGAGTGGCTGCTTCAGAATTTTTTTGTTGCATGGACTTTTCGAATGCTCTTAGATTGGACGGCTCTTTATTCTACCCAAAATGAAAAACCCCCGAACTCTGGTTAAGAGAACGGGGGTAAAAGGAGTAGCCTGGCAGTGACCTACTTTCACTGGAAATACAACCAACTATCATCGGCCCAAAGGCTTTTCACTGTCCTGTTCGGAATGGGAAGGAGTGGTACAACCCCGGTATGGCCGCCAGGCAAAGGCTTTTGCCATTAAGTCCAAGAAGACTTAGCAGCAGAATTCTTTGCAAATAGAAGTGAGCGTTGTACGGATTGCATTTTGCAATCGAACGCGAATCAAATCCAAACTCTGTGAACTTAACGTTTCTGTCAAGCAACATGGTTATAGGATCAAGTCTCACGAGCAATTAGTATCGGTTAGCTCAACGCCTTACAGCGCTTACACACCCGACCTATCAACGTCCTGGTCTCGAACGACTCTTTTGGGAGGTCAAGCCTCCGGGAAGACTTATCTTCAGGCAAGTTTCCCGCTTAGATGCTTTCAGCGGTTATCTC
>CAVCTI010000218.1:0-4248 GCA_963604755.1 Duodenibacillus sp.
GATTATGAGTGTCAATCCCGGGTTTGGTGGACAAAAGTTCTTACCTAGCGTTTTGCCGAAGATTCAAGAGGCGCACAAAATCATTGAAGAACACCGAGAAAAAACCGGTCACAAAATTTACCTTGAAGTCGATGGCGGCATCACAAAAGAAAACGCCAATAGCGTTGTAAGCGCCGGAGCCAATGTGCTTGTAGCTGGATCAGCGATTTTTGGCAACAAAGACTCCTCAGGATATCGAAACGCCATTAAAGCGCTTCGCGAGGACGCGGCGATTTTCTAAGTTCGAAAGCTTCCTTTATGACTGAGTCAATTTTCGTCAGTGTCCTAGCCGTTGTCTTAGCGGAAATGGGAGACAAAACGCAGCTTTTGGCTTTGCTTTTAGCCGCACGCTTTCGCCGCCCTCTCCCAATCGTCTTAGGAATTCTTGTTGCAACTCTTTTAAATCACGGCTTAGCTGGCGCTTTGGGCGCTTGGATTACAGCGACATTAACGCCAGACGTTCTTAAATATATTTTGATTGTGGGTTTCTGGGCGATGGCAGTCTGGATGCTCATTCCCGACAAAGAAGATGGCGGGCTACTCGACAATCCATGGATACAAAAGTTCGGTGTCTTTGGAACAACGCTAGTGACGTTTTTCTTAGCCGAGATGGGAGACAAAACGCAGATTGCAACAGTAGGGCTTGCGGCGCACTACGCCAATGCCTATGCCGTAGTCTTTGGCACAACCATCGGTATGCTGATTGCTGACGTTCCCGCCGTCTTTATTGGAAACACGCTAGCGAAGAAATTACCGATTAAATTGATTCACATTAGCTGCGCCCTGCTCTTTTTTGCTTTGGGGCTTGCAGCGTTTTTCGTTTCCTAATTTTTTGTTCTTCAATCACTCGGGGGAGAAGCGATGAAGAAAAAAGAAAAGAAAAGTTTGCGTGAGTCGGCGTCTATGCCTAGACACAGCCGCCAAATTAAACGCATTTCGCAAATCGAAGATGTCACATTAGAAAGCGCCATTACGAATGCGCGTCAAGGTAAATCCATTGCAGCACGTAGCAAGGGTTTGATTGAGTTATCCGTTGAGGATCAAAAGCTCTTTGCTCAATCGATTATTCATCCGCCAAAGGCAAACAGCGCATTGAAAGAAGCCATTGCGCGTTACAAAGACGCAAAATCGAAGAACTAGCCAAGCTTTTACTTTTTCGCCTGTGCCTTTGCGACCGCCTCTTTTACTGAGCGTGTGACGTTTATCGCAATGGCCTTTTCAAGGTCACTACGCAGGTGAGCACGCGTCTTCTTTAAGGCCAATTCGACAACAAGGTCGAGCTCTTCAAAGAGGTTCTTTTTTACCTCTTCAGAAATCTTGGCAATCAATGCCTCTGTGTCAATTGTGGCGGCTGTAGCGCTAGCTGCAGGAGTAGCGAGAGGAGCCGCTACCTTAGGAGTGATGACAGGTTCGCGCCTGACTGGTTCAACGCGAGGCGCAACTGGGGACATCTGGCGAGGCACAACGCGTGGCTCACGAATCGCCACCTTCTTTAATTCATCCCAATCGTAGGAGACATCCTCTGTTAGCGTTACCGTATCTGTCATTTTCTGGGACTCCTATCGTAGGCCATCAGTGTCACGCCTGAGGCTTTATAAAGACGAAACCTGGCGCGTGAGGTTTGTAGTTCGGATTCACTGGTTCCAACAATATCAACAATGCGATCGAATTTCTCAAACGATTCTTTCCAATTTTCAGGCACATTATCATCTAAGAGAATTAAAACGTCACTTGATTTAAGCTTGGCGAGGTCAGTCGTGAATAAAACGTTCGTGTCTCTTGCATATTCAGAATCGGCCCACGCGTGCGGAATAAAGGTCATATCCTCAAAGCGCCACAAATCGTCATAGACCATCTGTAAGAATTGAACATTGCTTGAAAAAAGCGTAACGCTCAAGCCCTTAGCCGACACTTTCTTCACGAGTTTACAAGCGTAAATCGAGCGATTGGGAACGTGATAGTGAAAGTCGATTTGCTTCATTTCGTAAGTTCCTTCTGAAGTAAGTGCTTTACCATCACAAAGTCGTGCCAGCTCTTTTCTTTCTCGACTGGACTACGCAAAAGGTAAGAAGGGTGATAAGTCACAACGGTTGGTACGGGCTTATCGTCCACAAAAACCGTGTGCACTGTTTCGCGTAACCGTCCGAGGGGTTTATCAGACTTAAGTAGCGAACTTGCCGCAAAGCGGCCTGCAAGCAATAGAACCTTAGGCTGCAAAAGAGAAAGTTGCCGCAACAAGAACCCTTCACACGCTTCTAACTCTTCTGGTTTCGGGTCGCGATTGTTAGGCGGGCGACACTTTAAAACGTTGATGATTGCGACGTCTTTGCCGCGCGTTAAACCGACGCTTTCAATAATCTTTGTCAAAAGCTGACCGCTTTTCCCGACAAAAGGAATGCCTTCTAAGTCTTCATCTCGCCCAGGGGCCTCTCCGACAATCACTAAGGGGCAACCTGGTGCCCCATCGGCAAAGACCGTGTGGTAGCGAGTCCCTGCCATGGGGCAGGCTTCACAGCGAGAGACAATCTTAAGTAGATCATCCCAGCTTGCGTCTTTGGCTTTAGCGAGTAACTCTTTATTGGGAGTTAAGACAAAATTGTTCTTTGGCGCTTCTTCTTTTTTCACAACGCGAACAGGAGCGGCTTCAACTTTCGCGCGAGGCGTTAATGGCGCAGGTGTTGCTTTGGGCGTTGGTGCTTTGGCTTGAGGTGCCTTTTCAATCAAGGGGTCGTCTGATGTGCGCAAAATCCACTGAGAGCCCACATTCATGGCCTCCCAAATTTCACTTTGCGACTTTGTTAGCGGCATACCCCTGACCTCTTTTTAAATTGCAAGGCGCTTCGTCATTAAAACAGCGTCTTCTCGTCCCTCGTGCGTTCTGTAGTAATTCTTACGAACGGCATCGATTGTAAAGCCCGCGGTTTCATATAAATGGCGAGCTCGCGTGTTACTTATTCTCACTTCGAGTTCGACGCGATTGGCTCCCGAGAGTTTAGCGGTTTTAAGAGCTTCGGTTAGTAGTCGTCTTCCGAAACCAATCCCTTGGTATTCGGGGTCTACAGCGATTTCCATTAATTCGCTTACATCAACCACGGTGCGAAGCACAAAGTAGCCAATGAGCGTTTTCTCTTGATAGGCTAAATAAATGGCGTCCCCGGCCTTGAGTGACCCCAAGAACTGCTCAACAGTCCAAGAAAAGTCATCAACCCCACGGGCCAGAAGAAAAAGCGCTTCTGCGTCCTCTGGGGCCATTTCCCGAAAGCTTAAGTCGCTATCCATCAAAGCTTTTCTCCCTTTGCGCGATCTTCAATCGTTAAGGCAACACGGTTTCTCACATAAATGGGAGCAGCGTCAATCGCGCGCAAGACCTTTCCATCGCGCGCAACCAATTGCGCCAAATACGCCATCGTAAGAGCATCAGGCGCTTTACTATTTAAAGGAGTCACCCCATCGATATGAGCAAGAACTGCCTCGTACATTGTCAAGGCGTCACCCGTGATAAACGTCGCATTCTTTTCTTTCGCTAACGCAACAAGATCTTCGGGATTGGCAACAACGGGTTCCGTGATGGCTTTGGGAATCATTCCCTTTTCGCAATCAAAAACTGCGGCATAGCACTGATGCATACGAGCATCCAATACGGAAAGAACGCGACCGCTCGCATTTGCTGCAAACGCAGCGGCGGCTAAATTCGAAACGGCAACAAGCGGCTTCTCTGCGGCCCAGCCAAGTCCCTGCGCGACAGCGCACGCGACACGCAGTCCCGTGAAAGCGCCAGGACCCGCACCGAATGCAATAGCCTCGACGTCCTTAAGTTCTGAGTTCCCCTCTTTTAAGACCTCATCAATAAACGTGATCACGTGCTCGGAATGCGCACTAAAGCCTGTGGCAGAGCGCGTGAAGTTTTCTTTCCCCTTTAAAAGAGCCACAGTCACAGCTTCGGTTGCTGTATCTAAAGAAAGGATGGTGTCAAAGGCCATTTCGTTACCTTATTTGTGAGAGAAGACTTCCATTAGCGGCATATTAAGCGCAAGAGAGTTCATCACTTTTCCATTAAAGACTTCGATTGAAGCCGTGTCCGAAACCAAGCGATTCGTGTCATCTAAAACGAAGGTTTTAAAAACAGGAAGGATGGTTGCTGTAGCAGGGTCTGCTAAAAGAGCCCAAGATTCTTCCGTTTTCTCGTCGTCGATTGGTTTGACGTAATCA
>CAVCTI010000219.1:0-19849 GCA_963604755.1 Duodenibacillus sp.
GTCAATGCCAGCGGTTCCTGCGACATTGGCGATTTCATGGGGGTCGACCACAGCTGTTGTTGTTCCGTGAACAATGACGAGATCGGAAAACCCCGAAGGCGACAAGAAAGAGGATTCAATATGAACGTGTGAATCAATAAAGCCTGGGACATAGACCCCGTCTTTGGCTTTGTGTTCGAGTTTGGCTTTAGCGCGAATCTCTTTACCAATATCGACAATGTGTCCTGAGTCGATGGCGATATCAACTTCTTTCATTAAAGCGCCATTGGCAACATCGGCTACTGTCGCGTCACGAATAATTAAGTCGCAAACTTCTCTGCCTAAAGCGCAGTTAATACGGCGCTTTAGACGCTTAACTTCCTCATTTACTTTCTCTTTCGTAACCAGCATGTTGACTCCTTTTTTGTTGAACTTTTGCGCTCAAAAAGGCCATTAACGTCACAACGGCAAGATATTGAAAAAAGAAAACGCCAAGACCAAACGAGTAGTCCACTGGACTCGAGCCTTTTCCAAAAAATAGATACGACACTACTGGCGTCGTGAAAAGGACCACAACGCCATAGCCACTTAAAGCGTACACGAAAACTCTGCCAATTCGACATAGCGCCTTAGGCAGAATTGCCGCAATCGAATTTTCTTGAAACCCGATGTGAATACCAACGAGGATAACACACCAATAGGCACTCATAAAATGGATTTCTTCCCAAACCACGCTATACGGGATAGCTTCGTAAAACCCAAAGTCGTAGCGCGATATCGCAGCGCCCGTTAGAGCGCAAAGTGCAAAGGCGATGGCAAAAATCACTTTAAAGCGCTCTGTGGTGTCATTGCCTTTCGCACGCCGCACAAAAAGCAAGTGAAAAATCATTAAGACCATCAGCGCAACACCTAGGTGTTCATGCTCGACTTCGCCCATGAGACGAAAACTCATCAACAAAAGAAGCACAATGAGCATAACGAGCGCGAAAACAAGTCTTTCAATTGGCCCTATCTCGTAAATCGACTTACGCTTTGCCATCGGATTCTTTCCCTTTCTTTTGAGATTTTTATATGAAAAGAGCCTTTCTTTTCTAGGAAGGCCAGCTCTTCTTTTTCGGGGGATTTGCGGGTTTTCCTGAATTTTACGTTTTTTACCAATTTTTCCCTATAGGAACAAATCGATTTCATTACAATTTCCGATGACCGAGACAACAATCGGCATATGCTTTTTCGACGCTATTTATTGTTTCGGTAGAGATTTCCGTAACTATTCAAGAGGACGCCTGAACTATGAACGAGACAATGCTTGCGAAAGTAAAAGAACTCACCCCAGGGCTCGTTGCCACACGCCGTGACTTACACAAACATCCGGAATCTGGCTGGACAGAATTCCGCACGGCTTCGATGGCCATAAAGAAGATGCAAAGCCTGGGCTACAAAATCACCATGGGTAAAGATGCCGTTAAGGTCGATACCATGATGGGGGTTCCAGCTCCTGAAGCGCTGAAGAAACACCAAGAACGCGCTATTGCTCAGGGCGCAGACCCCGAGCTCGTTGCCAAGATGACAGGCGGCCTCACAGGCTTCTGGGCCGATATGGACTTTGGTTCTGAAGGACCCTTCCTTGCTGTTCGTTTCGATATGGACTGCAACGACTGCACAGAATGCGATGAACCGACACACCGCCCGACAGCCGAAGGATTTGCCTCCGTCAACAAGGGTTGCATGCACGCTTGCGGCCACGACGGCCACGTCACGATTGGTTTGGCTCTTGCGGAAGTCGTCGCATCCTGTAAAGACCAGTTAAAGGGCAAGATCCGCTTTATCTTCCAGCCTGCCGAAGAAGGTGTGCGCGGCGCAACACCGATGGTTGACGCAGGTGCCGTCAAAGGCGTTGACACGATTTTTGGTATGCACATTGGTTTCCAGGCCGCTGACCTTGGAACCGTTATTTGCGGAACAACAAACTTCTTAGCCACAACAAAGGCCGATATCACCTACACAGGTGTTCCTGCTCACGCGGGTAACGCTCCTGAAGAAGGGAAGAATGCGCTTCTTTCTGCAGCCACTGCCACACTCAATATGCATGCAATCCCACGCTCTGGTAAAGGCGACACACGCATCACAGTCGGCAAATTAATCGGCGGCGAAGGCCGTAACGTCATTCCTCCGAAGGCCGTTCTCGTTCTCGAAACTCGCGGCATTACAAGCGACTTAAACGACTACATGTTTGGCGAAGTGCAGCGCATTGGTAAGGCTGCTGGCGATATGTGGGGCTGCGGCTACTCGATTAAATTGATGGGCGGCACAAAGAGTGGCGAATCTGACGCCGAATGCGCCAAGGTCGTTGCTGAAGAAGCCAAGGCCATGGGCGTTTTCAATAACATCATCGAGCGTAAAAGTTTTGGCGCCTCCGAAGACTACTCGCACTTTATGAGTACTGTTCAGGCCGCTGGCGGCAAGGGCACATACGTTCAGGTTGGGACAAACCGCACCGCTGGTCACCACAACAACCACTTTGACTTTGATGAAGCAACGCTTGGCAATTCGCTTGAATTGATGAGCCGTTGCGTCTGGCGCACTCTAGCGAAGTAATGTCACGCCTCTAGTGAGGGCCTCTTTTAATGAGGGGCCCTCCTAGTTTCAAACGTTCTTTAGAGACCCGCGCGGGCCTTAAGGACTTCAATTTTGTCGCAAAGTTCCCACGTAAATTCTGGCTCTTCACGACCAAAGTGCCCGTAAGCGGCTGTCTTTTCGTAAATCGGACGACGAAGATCGAGCATCTTCACAATGCCGCCAGGTCGAAGATCAAAAACTTCACGGACAAGCTTCGATAGCGCTTCATCAGAAATCACACCTGTGCCTTCTGTACGCACTGTGACATTCATCGGCTCAGATACACCGATAGCGTACGCTACTTGCACTTGGCAGCGCTTGGCTAATCCTGCGGCGACGATGTTTTTAGCGACATAGCGGCAAGCGTAGGCAGCTGACCGGTCGACTTTGGTCGGGTCTTTCCCGGAGAAAGCGCCACCGCCGTGTGGGCAAGCACCACCGTAGGTATCGACAATAATCTTGCGCCCTGTTAAGCCGCAGTCTCCTTGGGGACCACCAGTGACAAAGCGTCCTGTGGGGTTAATTAAGAATTCGGTGTCTTTGAGCCACTCAGCTGGCATCACAGGACGAATGATGTTTTCAATCACAGCGTCTTTAAATTCGGGCTTCATTTCGTTTCCGATACTCCACTCGGGAGCGTGCTGCGTAGAAAGAACGATCTTAGCGGCAGAGACGGGCTTTCCGTCCACATAACGCAGTGTCACTTGGCTTTTTGCATCAGGTCTCAAATACGGCATCGTGCCATCGCGTCTGACGCGAGACTGCTGCTCGACTAAAAGGTGTGAATAAAAGATTGCCGCAGGCATCAGTGTCGGCGTTTCATCGCACGCAAAGCCAAACATCAGTCCTTGGTCTCCTGCGCCTTGCTTGAGCGGATCGCCGTCTTTCTCATCGACGCCCTGCTTAATGTCTGGAGACTGCTTATCGTAACAAACTCGCACTTCACAAGTCTTGGCGTCAATGCCGTACTCTTCGTTGTCGTATCCAATTCTCTTTAAGACGCGACGAACCACGCCTTCATAATCGACATCGGCTTTAGTGGTGATTTCTCCGGCCAAGACCACGAGACCCGTTGTGCAAAGGGTCTCGGCTGCAACGCGGCTAAGCTTATCTTGTTCAATGCACGCATCCAAAATCGCATCGGAAATTTGATCTGCGACCTTATCGGGATGACCTTCGCTCACGGATTCAGAGGTAAAAAGAAAATCGCTGGCCATGCTAACTCCTGTATGTATTCAAGCGTTCTTAAGGACAGCGCCTAACGCATGATGTTCGGAGTGTGGCTCGCGACTAAATGCGGGAGACGCTTTAGCGGTACTTGTTTATTTCGCCCCGCAAGTTGTCGTTAACTCGGCGATATTGGGCGCAATCATACCCTTTCTTTTTATCTGCGTTTTCAAAAACGCTTGTAAAACCACAAAATTTTCTTTTGTATTTCTCTTAGCGTACGAATTCGCTACGATTGGGTTATGCAAGAGACGAAACAAAATTTCGACGGATTTTCTGCCGCTCTTATTGCTTGGCAAAAGAAATGCGGGCGCCATGGCCTCGCTTGGATGGTCAAAGACCCTTATAAGCGCTGGCTATCAGAAGTCATGCTTCAGCAAACACAGGTTTCTGTCGTTTGCGAATACTTTGAGCGATTCATTGCCGCCTACCCGACGCTATCAGATTTAGCTAAGGCAACAGAAGAAGACGTGATGCGTCTTTGGGCAGGATTGGGTTACTACTCAAGAGCGCGGAATCTTTTGAAGTGTGCGAAAACCATTGACGCGAAATACGGCGGCAAGTTCCCAGAAACTCGTGAGGAACTGATGACACTTCCTGGCATCGGGAAAAGCACAGCGGGGGCCATTGCTAGTTTTTCTTTTGACGCGGCAACTCCCATCTTAGATGGCAATGTCCGCCGCATCTTCGCGCGATTACTTACCATGAAAGAGCCCGTTGAAAAAGCCTCCTCACAAAAGGCGCTTTGGGCTCTTGCTGAAGAACTCGCGCCAAAGAAAAACACTGGCATCTATAACCAAGCGTTAATGGATCTAGGAGCTTCCCTTTGCTCAAGAACGCAACCGCAATGCAAGGATTGTCCCATTGGCAAGTGGTGTAAAGCAGCTCTTCAAGGAAACCCTGCTAAGTACCCCGTTAGACTCAAAACGCAGGCTAAACCCACTCGAAGCATCGCCATGGTTCTTTACCTTAAGGGCGACAAGCTCTGGCTTACGAAAAGAGAAAAGAAAGCCGTATGGCAGGGTTTATGGAGCTTACCGGAAGTCGATTTTCTCGATGGAATCCCTGCGGCACACTTTCATCACGCCTTTTCTCACTATGAAATTGAAGTGAACCTATACGCCAAAGAACTCCCTCAAAATGAAGAGCCCGAAGGTAACGGCAAATGGATTTCTTGGCGCGAGGTGGAAGCCGAAGCCCTTCCCTCGCCCGTGCGGCGCGTTTTACTTCAAATTCGAGGCCGTATATAGCGTTAAAGCGCCGCTTCTAACCATGTAGACGGTGTCTTGCGCTCCTGTGAGTGTTTCAAAGTCGATATCCGTTTTGATGGCGTTTGACTTACAAAGGGCAATAAGCGTTCGCAGTAAGCCAAAGTGACCGACTAAAAGCGTCACTCCCGTTGCCTTGTCGATGACAGAAGAAATTCGCGCTTGGAATTCGTCTCCTGATTCACCTTCGGGCGGCAAATACGATAACGGGTCGTGCTGCCTCATGTACCAGCAATGGGGATATTGCTTTTGAATCATTTCGTGTGTCATCCCTTCTAAGAGCCCATAGCACTGCTCGATAAGGAGTGGCTCAGAGTGAATTGCGCCAGGAAGTCCAGCCTCTCTGCAAGCAATTTGCGCCGTTTCCATCGCGCGAATAAGGGGACTTGCGAAAATCTTCACTTCTTTGGGGTCAATCGCTTCTTTTGCTAAAAGACTTCGAAGCGTCTTTCCGTTTTCAAGGGCCTGTGCTCTCCCCGTCTCATTTAGCGGAATGTCTTTTCTGCCCTGCAATTTCTTTTCAAGGTTCCATGGGGTTTGCCCGTGACGCAACACGAGTAACACCTCAGGAAAATGCACCTTCATCTCTAGCATCTTTTTCTCTCGTAAATTTCTTAGCCGCAAATTTTAAGGCGGCTTAGAACATCTCAGCGCTATGATTGACGCCCTTATGAACCGACTTTGCAAACTTCAATCGTTATGAAACCCCTTATCTGTGTTCCGATGGGAGACCCCGCAGGGATTGGCCCAGAAATCTTGGCTGCGGCCTCCGTCGACCCAATTGTCACAAATTCTGTCCGACTTCTTGGCGTGGGAAGTCTCGACGTTCTTATGCGCGCAGCTCAGACAATGCGTGTTAATCCGACAATTCACACGGTCGACGAGTCTATCTCTGGCATTCGTGAGAACGCGCTTAATTTCCTGGATTTGGCCAATATCGGGATAGGCGACTTTGAAGTCGGCAAAGAAAGCGCCGCTTGCGGAAAAGCCGCTTTTGAATTCGTCACAAAAGCCGCGAGTCTTGCTCTAGAAGGAAAAGTCGATGCTGTGGCAACAACGTGTATCAATAAGAAGTCGCTTCATTTAGCCTGCGTCCCTTATGTGGGACACACGGAGATTTTGGCGGGCGTCTCTCAAACCAAAGACCCGTTAACGATGTTTCAGGTTAAAAATCTTCGTGTTTTCTTTTTTACGCGCCACCTGTCGTTACTCGATGCTTGTAAAGCTGTGAAAAAGGAAGCGCTTTGTTCTTTTTTCTTACGTTGTGCCGCAGCTCTTCAAACGCTTGGCATCCCCAATCCCCGACTTTGCGTAGCGGGCCTTAACCCGCATTGCTCAGACGATGGACTTTTTGGAAGCGAGGAAAGTAAAGAGATTTCTCCTGCAGTCTGTGCCGCACAAGAAGCTGGCTGCAATGTCACAGGCCCCTATCCTGCGGATTCCATCTTTCACATTGCTCTTACATCAGACAAATACGACGCGGTGATTTCCCTTTATCACGACCAAGGACACATCGCGACAAAAATGGTTGACTTCGAGCGAACGATTTCGATTACGTTAGGACTTCCCTTCCTACGCACCTCAGTCGATCACGGAACCGCTTTTGATATTGCAGGTAAAGGGCTAGCAAGTCCCGTAAGCCTCATTGAAGCCATTCGATTAGCCGCCCTTTATGCGCCTCGTTTTCATGCGTTAAGGCACTAGTAGGAAAACTTCGCCATTTTTCTCTGCTAGAGAGAACGCTTGACGTCTACAATGAGACGATTCCTCTTTTACTGTTTTTTTGGTGAACTATGAACTACGCCATTATCGGTTGCGGCCGTATTGCCGCCAATCACGTTAACGCTGCCTTGCAATGCGGAATGAATGTCGTTGCCGTGTGCGATCTCAATCAACGCGCCATGGATGCGCTTGTCTACGAATTTAAGCTACCTAACGCAAAGGAATACACCGACTTTCAGCAAATGCTTCGCGAAAACCAAATCGACGTTGTAAGTCTTGCTGTCGACAGTGGCATCCGTGCCAAGATGGCTCTTGCTGTTCTTGATTTTGGTGTCCACCTCATTGTGGAAAAGCCGATGGCAATGAGCTTACCTGATGCTGACGCGATGATTGAAAAAGCCGAGCAAAAGGGCGTGAAGCTTTGTGTGTGCCAGCAAAACCGCTATAACGACGCGGTGCAAGCCACGCGCCACGCTCTTGAAGAAGGGCGCTTCGGGAAGCTCTCGCACGGCACCGTGCACATTCGTTGGCATCGTAGCCACGACTACTACGCACAGGCCGCTTGGCGCGGCACGTGGGCGCGTGACGGTGGCGCCCTGATGAATCAGTGTATTCACGGTATTGATCTCTTGCGTTGGATGATGGGAGACGATATCGAATACGTCTATGGCGCAACGCGCCGTCGTTTTCACCCCTACATTGAAGCCGAAGACGTCGGCCTCGCGGTCGTCAGTTTCAAAAATGGTGCCGTTGCGACCATCGAAGGAACGACCAACATCTTCCCGAAAAACTTAGAGGAGTCTCTTTGCCTATTTGGCGAAACGGGAACCGTGAAGATTTCTGGTGAATCCGCAAACGAAATCGCGATTTGGCAATTTGCTGACGAGCGAGAGGAAGACGCGAAGATTCGCACGATTCGCGAAGAGACGGTCAACGTCTACGGTAACGGCCACTTAAGAATCTTTACCGATATGAAAAAAGCCATTGAAGACAATCGCACGCCGTATGTTGATGGTTATTGCGGTAGGCGCGCTCTTGAACTCGTGCTTGCCATTTATAAGAGTCAAAAAACAGGTTTGCCAGTCGAATTCCCGTTAACCGACTTCGCGAGTATCGATATGACTGGAGAATTTTCCTAGCGTTTTCGTTTCGCGCTTTGCGTAAGCGCTTTACGGGTAGAAAGGGTTGCTCCTCTTTCTACCCATTTTTAACTGTACTTTATTTCACGCAATTTACGAGCGTCACGTTTTGTGGGACGCCCCTTTCGAATCGAAGTCGCGGGTTCCTCAGAAAACCGTTTCATCTCTGCAACGCGTTCGCGCTTTTCTTTTGATTGCTCGGTTTCCTCATAAAGCGTTTGTGCGACAGGGGCAGGCCCCCGAACTTCGCTAAGCCCTGCGACTTGAACTTCAAAGCGCTCTTGAGCGCGAAGAATCTGTAAAACGTCCCCGGGACGAATCTCTCGCGAGGGTTTCGTTCTTTCGCCACTGACTCTCACACGGCCGAGCTCAACTGCTTCACGCGCGAGTGTCCGTGTCTTAAAAAAGCGTGCGGCCCAAAGCCATTTGTCGATTCGCATTCCGTCTTACCTTTCCGATGTCAATTCTCCCATTTTATACTTTGAGTTTCTATGGTTTGGAAAAGAGCTTTCATCATGCGTACTGTAAAGATTGGCCAAGTTTCTCTTGGAGTAAAACCCGTAAAGGTTCTTGTAAGTCTTGAAGGAGCAACTGTTGCTCGCCTGTGCGCCAAAGCCAAAACTCTTGAAGATAAGCCTGTTGACATCCTTGAGTGGCGCATGGATTCTTTTAAGTCTTTTGACTGTGAGAAGCTTTGTGCCGCATACAAAACTCTCAAAGAGACTACGAAGAAACCGATTCTTTGCACCCTAAGAACAAGTCGCGAAGGCGGAAAAGCCGATATTTCCCGCACCGAATACAAACGGCTCTTAACTTGCTTTCTAAAAGAAGCAAAACCCGATGCCATCGATATCGAATTCGGGCGTGGCGATATTGAAAAGTTGATTACTCTAGCGAAAGCACAATCCGTCCCTGTCATCACAAGTTTTCATGATTTTAAAAAGACGGCTTCTGAATCGATTCTGTGGAACAAGTTAAAACGTATGGAAGATATTGAGGCCGACGTTTTGAAGATCGCTGTGATGCCAAAGACGAATAACGACGTTTTAAAGCTTTTCTCGATCCTTCTTCGCGCAAAAACAATTAACCGTCCGATTATTGCGATTGCCATGGGTGAACTTGGCAAGCTCTCT
Organism: Duodenibacillus sp.; assembly: GCA_963604755.1. Taxonomy (GTDB): domain Bacteria; phylum Pseudomonadota; class Gammaproteobacteria; order Burkholderiales; family Burkholderiaceae_F; genus Duodenibacillus. Next base: position 9,085 of record CAVCTI010000219.1, read on the forward strand.
CGAGTTACGGGAAGCATTTTTGGCTCTTGCGCGACATTTGCTGGTTTCGGGAAAGTTTCCGCTCCAGGCCAACTTGATTTAGAAAAGACGCAAACTCTTCTTAAGTTGCTTAAATAAGCATTCGTTTTGCCTCCTATAATGATTCAAATACCTACTTCAGAGAGGAGATCCTTCGTGTCATTAAAAGAATTTAGTTTCGCCTGTGGGCGTGGGCATAAAACATTTAGCCTTGACGAGTCACAAATCATCGCCGAAGTTCACACAGAAGATTTTCCTGTGATGGTCGATGTGAAAGCTGGAGTTCTTCAAGCGATTCGTAATCCCATTGGAACAGAATCGATTGACAAAATCGTAAAGCCTGGAGATACGGTCGCCTTTATCTGCAACGACCCGACGCGTGTGGCAAATAGCTTTGACTTTATGCCCGTTCTTGTCGACGAAATGAATCGCCTTGGTGTGCGTGACGAAGATATGAAAATCGTTTTCTCTCTTGGTTCGCACCGCGATATGACCCACGAAGAGATGGTCGAAGCTGTTGGAGAAAACGTCGCAAAGCGCCTTAAGATGTACAACTCAACCTGCACGGTTGAAAAAGATTTCGAGTACTTCGGAAAGACTTCGCGCGGAACACCCGTTTGGATCAACAAACACCTCTGTGACGTTGATCACGTCATCCTCACAGGGACCATTGTTCACCACTATTTCTCAGGATACGGCGGCGGAAGAAAAGCGATTCTTCCCGGGTGCGCTGCAATGGAAACGATTCGCGTCAACCACAGTTTCATGCTCGACGAGCACGCGGGTCTCGGTAAGACCGTCGGGAACCCCTGCTACGAAGATCAAATGGAAGGCGTAGCGCTTTTTGCTAAGGGCCGTTCGCTTTTCCTCTTTAATGCGATTTTGAACGCCAAACATCAGTTCTTGAAAATGTTTGCTGGCGACTACATCGCCGCACACAAGCAAGCCTGCAAATTTGTCGATGAGGTCTATGGAAGTGTCATCCCAGAAGAGGCCGACCTCGTTGTCGCAAGCTGCGGCGGCTTCCCCAAAGACATCAACGTCTATCAAATGCAAAAGACGATGGATAACGCCATGTGCGCAGTGCGTAAAGGGGGCGTCGTGATTCTCTTTGCCGATTGCGAAGAAGGGTCGGGCTCCAAAGTTCTCGAAGAAACGTTTAGACGCCTTAAAACACCCAAAGCAATTAAGTGCGAACTTGAAGCAAACTTTAAGATCGGTGCCAACAAGGCTTTTGCGATTACGCGCCCGATTTCAAAGGCCCACTTTATCCTTGTTACGCGCCTTGATAAGACGCTCGCTAAAGACATGCTCTTTACAGCTGCCGTGGATTCTTTTGAAGAAGCTTACAAGGTTGCCACACAATACGTTGGCGACAAGCCAAAGACCATTTTGATGCCAGAAGGAAGCCTTACAGTTCCTCGTCTTGCCTCCTAGCGTCTTAAGAGCATTTCTCTTTGCTATGCCGCTTTTTTTTAAAGCGGCATAGCCATTTAAAAATGCTTGGTTTTCCCTCACCGAATTTGAGGCGTTCCCGCTATAGTTCGCCTTATTTTTAATAAGAAAGTATCTCTCTCATGACTCAACTCGAATTAGCTGCGCAAGAGCGCATCGTCACTCATATTGCAACAGCCATCAATGCTCAAACCGAACAAGTCAACGCGGCAATTAAATTGCTTGACTCGGGTGCAACTGTTCCTTTTATCGCACGCTATCGTAAGGAAATCACAGGAGGGCTCGATGATGCACAGTTGCGTGAACTAGAAGAAGCGCTTGAATATGGGCGAGGCTTAGAAGAAAGAAAGGCAAGTATCCTAGAATCAATTGAGTCTCAGGGAAAGTTAACCGATGCGTTGCGTGAAACGATTCTTCAAGCTGACACCAAGCAACGCTTAGAAGACCTCTATCTACCCTTTAAACCAAAGCGCCGCACCCGCGCACAAATCGCGAAAGAAGCAGGGCTTGAAGCGCTTTCTGAAGCTCTTTACAAAGACCACACTCTAGTTCCTGAAGAGAAAGCCAAAGAATTCCTTAATCCAGAAAAAGGCTTTGATACAGTTAAGAGCGTTCTTGAAGGGGCGCGCGACATTTTGGCAGAAGAGTTCTCTGAAAACGCCGACATGCTCGAAGTCTTGCGTGAATTCCTCTGGAACAAAGCTCGCATGGTCAGTGCCGTTATCGAAGAAAAGAAAAAGGCGATGGAAGCGGCAACATTCAAAGACTACTTTGAATTTGCCGAGCTCATTAAAGATGTGCCCTCGCACAGAGCGCTTGCGATGTTTCGTGGACGAGATGAGGGGTACTTGAAGCTTTCCATAAAACTTACCGATGAGGAAGAGGCGCTTCCTGTTCACCCCTGTGAAGAGATGATTGCGCAATTTCTGAACCTAGAAAACAAGGGGCAGGCTGCTGATTCTTGGTTGCAGACCGTTGTCCGTTGGACGTGGCGAGTGAAGTGCTCTTGGCAATTGGAAAGCAGCCTCTTTTCTCGTTTGCGTGAAGTAGCGCAAGACTCTGCTATTGAAATCTTTGGCACAAACTTAAAAGATCTCCTTCTCTCGCCTCCCGCAGGTCACAAGGGCGTCATTGGTTTGGATCCTGGCATTCGCACAGGCGTTAAGGTTGCCGTGATTTCGGATACGGGCGCCGTTTTAGATACTGGAACGATTTATCCGCATGAGCCGCGTAACGAATGGGAGCAGTCCATTGAAACGCTTGCTGTCCTTGCTCGTAAACATGGCTCAACTCTCATTGCTATTGGCAATGGGACCGCTAGTCGCGAAACCGACAAATTAGCTGCAGAACTGATTTCTAATCACCCAGAACTGAATTTAACGAAGGTTGTCGTTAGTGAAGCAGGCGCTTCTGTTTATTCGGCTTCTAAGAGCGCGGCGGCTGAATTACCTGACTTGGATGTGAGCTTACGTGGCGCCGTTTCCATTGCTCGCCGCTTACAAGACCCACTTGCAGAACTCGTGAAAATCGAACCCAAAGCCATCGGCGTCGGTCAGTATCAGCACGACGTGAATCAAACAAAGCTTTCTTCTAAACTCGATAACATCGTTGCAGATTGCGTTAATGCCGTGGGTGTCGATTTAAATACGGCTTCTGCTGCGCTCCTTGGTCGCGTCTCGGGACTTAATTCCCTACAAGCCAAGCGCATCGTTGACTACCGTGAGAAAAACGGCGCGTTCGCAGATCGTCGTGCGCTTTTGGACGTTCCTCGTTTCGGTGATAAAGCCTTTGAGCAATCAGCTGGCTTCCTCCGCATTAGCGGAGGCTCAAACCCACTTGATGCCTCTTGCGTGCATCCTGAGTCTTACCCCGTTGTTGAAAAGATTCTCGAGAAAACGGGCCTTACTATTACCGACTTAATCGGCAATCACGACGTTTTATCCAAATTAAACGCCTCTGACTTCACCGACGAGCGCTTTGGCGTTCCGACAGTGAAAGACATCTTTAACGAACTCGAAAAGCCAGGGCGTGACCCACGTCCTGAATTTAAAGCGGCACGCTTTGATGATTCTGTACACGCCTTAAAAGACCTTGTTATCGGCATGACTCTTGAAGGCGTTGTCACGAATGTCACGGCCTTTGGTGCCTTTGTTGATATTGGCGTACATCAAGATGGGTTGCTCCACATCTCGGAGATGTCTTCTCGCTTTGTAAAGGACCCGCGCGATATTGTGCATGTCGGACAAATCGTGAAGGTTCGCGTTTTAAATGTCGATTTGGAAAGAAAACGCGCCGCGCTTTCGATGAAGTTCACCGCTGAAGAAAAGGCTCCTATTCGCGCCGAGCGAAAAGAGAAGCCGCGTTTTACTTCTGAAAGAAAGCCTGAGCACGTAAAAGAACATCACTCCTTTAAAAAAGAGAAGTTCAGAAAGGCCGGGAAGCCCCATCGCGCAGAGCCCAATCAGAAAAAAGAAAACTCTCGCTCTGACTCGGCGATGGCCGTAGCTTTTGCCAATGCTTTTCATAAGTCCTAGCTATTGGCATTGGCGCTCTCCGCTTGCCTTCTCGTAGAATCAAAGCGGAGTTGAAAGCTATGAGTGAGAACGTATCGAACACAAAGCGCAAAGCATTCGGCCTTACAAAACCGATTGCGATTGTGCTTTGTTTAAAAATCGCTGCTGTCTTTTGTTTGTGGCTTGCGTTTTTCGGACCCGATAAACGCATTGACCAAACTCCGGAAAACGTTGCCGTCGGAATTCTCGACAGACCTCCAGCTTCTATTGCTACCCTTGGAGAGCGTCCATGATTTCTTCTACTCTCGTTGATTTATCACGATTGCAGTTTGCTATCACGAGTCTGTATCACTTTATTTTCGTACCTCTAACACTTGGCCTTTCCTTCTTGCTTGTCATCATGGAAAGTTGCTACGTGATTACCGGTAAAGAAATCTATCGGGATATGACCAAGTTCTGGGGCAAGCTCTTTGGCATTAACTTTGCCATGGGTGTAGCAACAGGCATTACGATGGAATTCCAGTTCGGAACCAACTGGGCCTACTACTCACACTACGTGGGCGATATCTTTGGCGCCCCGTTAGCAATCGAAGGTCTCCTCGCGTTTTTCTTAGAGTCAACCTTTGTCGGCCTCTTTTTCTTTGGCTGGAATCGGTTAAGTAAGAAAAAGCATCTTCTTGTCACGTTCCTGATGGCACTGGGTTCGAACCTCTCTGCGCTTTGGATTTTGATTGCCAACGCTTGGATGCAATACCCGATTGGGAGTGACTTTAATTTTGTGACGATGCGCATGGAAACAACCGACTTTTGGTCTGTTGTTACAAGCCCCTGGGCACAAGCCAAATTCATGCATACGATTAACGCCGGTTACATGACAGGAGCAATCTTTGTCTTAGCCATCTCTGCTTACTACCTATTAAGAGGAAGAGACATTGCCTTTGCAAGGCGCTCGATTAAAGTTGCCGCGCTCTTTGGTCTTATTGCCACGGTCTTTACCCTACATATGGGAGATGAGTCTGGGTATCTTGTTACACAAAACCAGCCCACAAAAATTGCCGCCATAGAAGCGATTTGGGAAACGGAAGAGGCTCCCGCTTCTCTTTCGATTGTTGCAGTGCCTAACGAAGAGGCGCGACGCAACGACTTTGAAATCTCTGTTCCCTGGCTACTTGGCCTTATGGGAACACGGTCAACGAGCCAAGAAATCGTGGGAATTAACCCCCTTGTTGAAGCCGCGCAAGAACGCATCATTGAAGGTGCGCAAGCGGTTGAACTCCTTAGTGCCCTTCGTAAGTCGCCTAACGATCGCGATTTGCAAAAACGCTTTAACGAAGTAAAGGGAAGTCTAGGCTACGGGCTTCTTTTAAAGAAATACACGGCCGATGTCTCACAGGCTACTCCCGAGCAGATTCGCGCCGCGGCCCTTTCTACGATTCCGAGCGTTGCTCCCATGTATTGGTCCTTCCGCATCATGGTCGTCTGTGGCCTTATTTGCTTACTCGTTTTCATCCTAACGACAATCTTTAGCTTAAAAGACACGATTGTCCAAAAACCCGGGGTGCTACGCTTGGCGCTTTATAGCCTACCCTTGCCGTGGCTTGCCTGTGAATTCGGGTGGTTTGTTGCCGAATACGGGCGCCAACCCTGGAGCATTTACGAAATCTTGCCTGTCAACCTTTCGGTTTCGTCTCTTTCGTCAACCGATTTGATTTTCTCCATTGGAGGATTCGTCCTCTTGTACTCTGTTCTTCTTGTCGTTGAGCTCTGGCTTATGACTCGCTTCGTGAAGATTGGCCCGAGCGCTCTTGGCTCAGGTCGCTACTTCTTTGAACGCAAAGCCTAAAGGAGGAAAACCATGATTGACTATGAAATTCTCAAATTCATTTGGTGGGTCTTAATTGGCGTTCTCTTAGCGGGTTTTGCCGTGATGGACGGACAGGATATGGGAGTTGGCACATTGCTTCCTTTCCTCGGGAAAAATGATGCGCAGCGCCGCTGTATGATCAATTCCGTGGCTCCCCACTGGGACGGCAATCAAGTCTGGCTTCTCACAGGAGGGGGCGCAATCTTTGCTGCTTGGCCCCTGGTGTACGCCGTTGCGTTCTCAGGCTTTTACTGGGCCATGTTAATTGTCTTGTTGGCACTTATTTTGCGGCCCGTTGGCTTTGACTTTCGCAGTAAAGTCGCAGAAAGCCGCTGGAGAAATTCTTGGGATTGGGCGCTTTTTGTAGGATCGGCTGTGCCGCCAATTATCTTTGGCGTTGCCTTCGGAAATCTCTTACTCGGTGTTCCCTTTCACTTCGATGAAACGATGCGCCCGATTTACACAGGTTCCTTCTGGGGACTATTGATGCCCTTTGCTCTGCTTTGTGGATTAACGAGCCTTGCGATGATTATCGTGCACGGCGCAAGCTGGCTTATTTTCAAAACGGAAGGCATCCTGCAGCAGCGCGCTGCTGTCATCGCAACAGTAGCCGCCGCGATTACTGCGATTTTGTTTGCCATTGGCGGCGCTTGGACGTATTTAGGAACCGATGGCTATGTCGCGAGTTTAGGCTTGTCGCCTTCGGGACCAGCCAATCCCCTATCAAAGACCGTTGACGTTTACTCGGGCGGCTGGCTAACGAACTTCATTCGCTATCCGATCCTCTTTGCCATACCTGCCTTGGGGATTCTTGGAGAATGCGGCGTCTTTGTTTTAGCCCGTCGCCACTGTGGTTTGGGTGCGGTTATCGCAAGCGGCCTATCGATTATTGCGATTGTTTTAACGCCGCTTGTTGCATTATTTCCGTTTATTTTGCCAAGCTCCTCTCATCCGAATTCAAGCCTAACGATTTGGGATTGCTGCAGCTCTCAATTAACGCTTGAAATCATGCTCTTTGCTGTAATCCTCATCCTTCCCTTTGTCTTAGCCTACACAGCTTGGGCCTACAAAGTGATGAGCGGCAAAGTCACCGAAAGCTACATCGCTCAAAACGATAAGCACCTTTATTAAGAGGAAACAACGATGATTTACTTTTACTGGTTAGCAGGTCTCAGTTTCGCTCTGACGGTTTCGATTCTCCTTTGCGTAGCAACAGAAGCGAAAGAACCAAGCAAAACCGATAGTGCCTCTTAGGCGATTTCGATTGTTTCTCCAGGCTTTGGCAGTAAAACCTTAGCCTTCGTAAGCTGCAGGACCTTCTCTTTGAAAGCGAGAGGGTCTTGCGCTATCACGGGCCACGTGTTGTAGTGAACAGGAATCACATATGGGGCTCCAAGCCACTTAGCAGCGAGCGCTGCATCATTGGAAGCCATCGTAAAGTTTCCGCCAATCGGGAGAATGGCCACATCAAAGGGATCGACCTCACGGAGCCACTTCATATCCCCGAATAACCCCGTATCTCCTGCGAAATAAACGCGAGCGCCATAAAAGTCGACAATGAATCCACAGGCATGGCCTCCTGTGATGCCGCTACCGTGAAAGGCAGGCGTTAAGCGCACGTGACCGAAAGGAAAGGCAAATGTGCCCCCTACGTGCATGGCGTGAGCGTTACAGCCGTTTTGAGAGGCGAGCCCCGCGATTTCTGCTGTAGTGATGATGGTTACGTTGTTATTTTTCGCAATCTCAAAAGCACTTCCTAAGTGATCGGAATGCGCGTGACTTACAAATATCCAATCGGCTTTTATGTCTTTAGCTGTTAGCCCTTCAGGATTGCCGTCCAAATACGGGTCAAAAAGAGCGCGTTTTCCCTCTACTTCAATCCAAAACGCCGCGTGATGAATGTAATGAAAGAGTTTCTTTGTCATATCACCCTCCGTATCAAAAAATTCATTCTCAAGTTTAAGCCACGCAAGGGGAGTTTCACGCATGAAAAAACCGGAGGGCTCTTTCGAACTCTCCGGCGTCTCTCTTGTTCAACGAAAACTTCTGAATTAGAAGTTGTACATCGCCTGGACGGCAAGCATGTGAACATTCATACGCTTGTATGTACCCATTGTCGTGTCGTCATTAGCCGACTTGGTAATGCGAGAATGACCGAGCCCATGCATAAAGAGGTAACCGACATCTAATTGCCACTCTTTGTTGGGCTTCCAGCCAGCGCCCAAAGAAAGCCACCAACGAGCGCTATCAGGAACTGTTGTCATACGGTATTTCGCTTCGCGAATCGTGGAAGTTTCATAGGCAGTACCCACACGGAACGTCCATTCGTCGTTATAGCGATAGTCAGCACCGACTGAGAAAAGGTAGCAGTCCTTCCAATTTTCTTCCGTTACATTAATGCGAGTTCCCGTGGCTCTGCTATAAACAGGCAAATCCACAAAGGTTGACCAATCGGACCAGCGGAATGTGCCTGCAACGGTCCATTTTTCATTGATATCCCAAGCGCCCGAAAGAATCACTGTCTGTGGCGTCTTAAATTTGACCGTTGTCTTCTGAGATCCTGACGGCATATAAAGATGCCCGTCAAGGTCGTGAGAAACTGAACTTCTCCAAGCTAAGCCAAAGCGTGTGTTTTCTGTCGGAACAACCATCACGCCTGCGTTAACACCCCAAGCAATGTCCGATCCTTTAACCTTTGTAGAAATTTGAGTGTCTGAAACAGTCTTACCATTGACAAGCTCGACAAAACCATATTGCGCAGAAACGCCGACGCCTAAAGAAATCGCATCGTTAACCTTGAAAGCCAAGCTCGGATTGACATCAATCGTCTGCACCTTGGCTGAAATGCCGCGGTCGCGAGCGTAGAGGTTGTCGTTGTACTTGGTCTGCATACCAAAAGGCACATCAACGCTTAAACCGAGCCAAAGTCTGTCGGTTAACTGAAACGTCGTATGCAAAAAAGGAATCGGCACAATGCCGTCGCTTGCGTTGTCTGTCGTGCCATTGGTGGCCTCGAACTTACCGTCAACAGCGCCAAGAGCCGTTCCCACTTGAAAGCGCTTACCCGTTAAAAGGGTCATACCAGCTGGGTTAAACCACGCGGCAGAGGCGTCGTCTCCAAAAACGCCAGCGCCAGCATTCGCGCGACCAAGACCAGCCGCTGTCTGCTCCATGAGCATAAAACCACCCGCTTGGGCAACTTGAGCACAAGCAGCCATGGCTGCTGTCAAAATAAAAATACTACGTTTCATGTTTGTCCCTGGAAAAATCCGAAAGAAGAGGAAAGCACTGAGGTTTTTCTCTTACATTACTTTCCATGGGGCGAACTCTACTGATGCGACGCACCGTCCTGTGAAAATCCATCCATACGGATGAAGATTGAAATCCCTAACCTATACAGGCATTTCCTCTCTAGCGCTTAACCGAATCCAGCCGCGGATGATTCGGTAGCCCACCCAGATGCCCATAACCATAAAGCCGACAAACCAAACGGCAAAGCCCACTAAAAGCCAAGAAAGAAGCATCCCGATAATAGCCACGAGGAGTGTCCAAATCGCAGCCGACCAAAAGGTCTGAATCTGCCAAGTAAAGTGGCTCGCTACAAAAGTGTCTTTGGCTTCACTACGCAAGGCATAGTTCAAAACGACAGCGGCAATCGAAGGCCAACCAAAAAGGAACGATCCAAGAATCGAGGCTCCTGTTGCAAGTCCGAGAAGAATGGATAAGCCGTGAAGGATATAAACAATCTTGGCAATCACAATGATTTTGTGTTCAGGCTCTTGCGCAGGAGGCGTTCCTGGATTTTGCGTTTCTGTCTCTTTCTCGACCTCGACAACGTCACTTCTCTTCTCACTCATCTTTTTCTCCGAAACAGGGTTCGAACGAACTTTTTCAACACATTAGCAGTTTCGAGACGATTGCGCCTCTTGATATTTCCGCAAAAATCGTCCTTTTGCAGCGTTTTCCCATAGGCTTTGTTACAAATTTAACCGCATCGCCACAGATTGCGAACTTCCTAAACGTTTTTCCTGCCATTTTTCGTCTATCGTTGCAACATGTTGAGGTGCTTAGCCTCACTTGTTACTTTTCGGAGCTTAAAAGACTTATGAAATTACGTATGAAACCCCTTACCGTTGCAGCGCTCTCCGCAGTGCTTGCTATCTCAACACTATCTTATGCTCCGGCCTATGCGGCTGATGCGACCGAAACGAGCGTTCGCACCCAATTACCTGACTTCGTTAACTTAGTTGAACAGTACGGTAAAGGCGTTGTCAATATTTCTACCGTGCGTGAAGCACGCAAGATCGAGGGCGTCAATCCTTTTGGTGAACTCGATGAACGTCAAGCCGAAATCTTTAAGCGTTTCGGTTTCCCGATGATTCCCTTTATTGGGCCGCAAGAAGAACCCGAACGTCGTGGTACAGGCTCGGGCTTCATTATTAGCTCCGATGGTCTTATTCTCACAAATCACCACGTCATCGATGGCGCAGATGAAATTACCGTACGTCTTACCGATAAGCGTGAATTCAAAGGCAAAGTCTTAGGTAGCGACAAAAAGACCGATATCGCTGTCGTCAAGATCGATGCCAAAGATTTGCCTGCTTTAAAGATGGGCGATTCCTCCAAATTAAAGGTTGGCGAATGGGTCGCTGCTATCGGTAGCCCCTTTGGCCTCGATAACACCGTTACCGCGGGCATCGTCTCGGCTAAGAGCCGTCAGTTGCCATCCGATCAGTACGTTCCCTTTATTCAAACGGACGTTGCTGTGAACCCAGGTAACTCGGGTGGCCCCCTCTTTAATATGGCAGGCGAAGTCGTGGGCATCAATTCGCAAATCTTCTCCACCTCGGGTGGCTTTATGGGACTATCTTTTGCGATTCCTATTGATTTAGCCCTTCAGATTAAAGATCAGCTT
>CAVCTI010000220.1:0-2133 GCA_963604755.1 Duodenibacillus sp.
TTTACATTTCTTTGCAGTCGTTTGATTTTATGGATTTTCGTTTTGGACAGTAGTGTTTCTTATAAGAAAATTAATCTCTAAGCAACAGCTTGCAACAGATTCTCGCAAGGTTCTTTGCTAGAGTTACGGATTACGGATTTTTTGAATTGGTTTCAGTGGCTTAGTCAAAATGGAAAATGAAAAATTGCTTGAGCTAGTCTCGCGAGCTCTAAAAAAAATCGGAGTAACTGATATTGCTCCCCGTATTGAAAAACCCAAAGATCTTTCTCACGGGGATCTTGCTTGCACCGTTGCAATGCAATGCGCTCGCGCCTTAAAGAAGAACCCACGAGAAATTGCTCAAGCGCTCGTTGAAGCCATCAAAGACGATTCCGAATACAGTTCTGTCATTCAAACAATCGAAATCGCAGGTCCTGGCTTTATTAACTTTCGCTTAAATTCGGCCTCAAAGTTTTCCGTTATTTCTGACGTTTTAAAGAAAAAGGAGAACTTTGGCTCGAGCACGGAATTTACGGGGAAAAGCGTTCTTCTTGAGTACGTTTCCGCTAACCCTACGGGGCCCTTGCATTTAGGTCACGCCAGACAAGGCGCCTTAGGGGATGTCCTATCTCGGATTATGGCCACTCAAGGCTACAAAGTAACGCGCGAGTTCTACTACAACGACGCCGGCGTGCAGATCGACAACTTGACGCTTTCTGTTGTGGCGCGCGCCCGTGAGTTAAAGGGATTAGCTAAGCCCGAAGACTTCCCTGAAAACGGTTACCACGGCGACTACATCACAGATATCGCTAAGGACTATTTAAATGGCACCTCAATCGTTGCTCCTGACGGAAAAACCATCGAAAGCACAGGTGACATTGATGATAAAGAAACCGTGCGTCGTTACGCAGTTGCCTACCTAAGAAACGAACAAGACACAGACCTGAAGGCCTTGGGAGTTGGTTTCGATAACTTTTTTCTTGAAAGCTCCTTGTGTTCCGATGGCAGAGTCAATCGCGCCGTTTCTGCCATGATTGATTCGGGGTATACCTATGAGGCTGACGGCGCCTTGTGGCTTAAAACAACAGATCCGAAATTTGCCGACTTTCACGACGACAAAGATCGCGTGATGCGTAAAAAAGATGGCCACTACACCTACTTTGTTCCTGATGTGGCCTATCACCTCTCCAAATTTGAACGCGGCTTTACGCGAGCGATTAATATTCAGGGTTCAGACCACCACGGCACAACAGCGCGCGTGAAAATTGGTCTACAAGTCGCGGGGCCCACATTCGGCATGTCGATTCCGAAGACTTTCCCCGAGTACGTACTTCACAAGATGCTTCTTGTCGTCAAAGACGGACAAGAAGTGAAAATGAGTAAGCGCTCGGGAACCTACGTCACCTTGCGCGATATTGTTGACTGGGTCGGACGCGATGCGGCTCGATTCTTCCTCGTTTCCCGTAAGTCAGACGCGGAGTTTGTCTTTGATGTGAATCTTGCGTTAAGTAAGAGCGATGAAAACCCCGTCTACTACCTACAGTATGCGCATGCGAGAATTTGCTCTGTGTTTGCGCAAGCCAAAGAAAAGGGTTTCGCAATTCCCTCTTTTGAAGAGGCCGCGAAAGCAAACTTTGCATTACTCGATAGCGCCGCAGCTGGCGCCTTGGCACAACGCATTGCTGAATACCCGAGAATTCTTTCGATTGCCGCTCGTGACTTGGCGCCGCACCTGCTTTGCGTGTACTTAAAAGACTTGGCTTCAGACTTTCACGCCTTCTATAACGCCGATCGCGTGTTAGTTGACGATAAAGAATTGCGTAACGCACGCCTAGCTCTTTTGATGGCTAGCCGCCAAGTTTTAGCCAATGGATTGGCCACCCTTGGGATTGATGCACCTGAACATATGTAAAACCAGAGAGGACACACATGTCACAGAGAAGTGAAGGTTATGGTTTTAAAGCTCTATTTTGGTCCTTTACCCTAGGAGCCGTTTTTGCGTTTGCCGTGTCCGCAGGTCTTGCCCTTTGGATTACCAAAGCGCCGATTCCTTTTGTCGCGAAAGTGCAACCGTCTTCTCGATTAGTCGATATCACGCTCGATGGGAAGCAAGACCCCAATAAGAACCTTTACGCTGAAGGCCAGGGCGTTGAG
>CAVCTI010000221.1:0-3310 GCA_963604755.1 Duodenibacillus sp.
GTTTAGGCGAGCCCTACATTACGCCTGAAGGCGTGAGCCGCAACTGGGAACTCTACGATCGTCGTACTGACTTAGATGAACTCGATGTTTCTAACGTCGCCTACGAAACCTTTGGCGGCGGCATCGACTTTGGCGTACCTGTCACGGAACTTGATACGATTTATTTTGGTGCGAAGGTTGAAGCGACTAAGGTCACATTGCGTGGCACAAAACAAAACGCAGTTCAGGGTCTGTACTCTGCTTCGCCTTATCGCTATTGGAAGTACGTTGATGACTACGGTAAGACATCAAAGGCAGCGTTACTGACGGTCGGCTGGGGACGTGATAGCCGTGATAACCCCTTAGCGCCAACACGTGGCCGCTATCAACGCTTTAGCGGTGAAGTGAGTTTACCTGGGCTTGACCTTCAGTACTATCGTGCGACATATCAATTTACGCAGTACGTGCCGTTATCTAAGAACTGGACCTTGGGACTCAATATGCAGGTCGGTTACGGGGACTCCTACGGCAATAAAGACTTTCCGTTCTTTAAGAACTTCTACGCTGGCGGCATCGGTTCCGTGCGTGGCTACGAGAGCTCTTCGTTGGGCCCGCGTGATATCGGTACAAGCGATAACTTAGGTGGTGACCGCCAGTTGGTGTTCTCCGCTGAACTCTTAACACCGTTACCTGGAGCCGATAAGACTTTGCGTGGCTTAGTCTTCTTTGACGCGGGTACGGTTTGGGGCTATGAAGCTATTAGCAGAACGGGCGACACGGTTAATTACAGGCGTCAAAAGATTGATTTCAGCGATTTACGCTACTCTTGGGGTTTTGGTGTCGCGTGGATTTCACCCTTGGGACCGTTAAAGTTCTCTCTTGCCTTCCCGCTAAATAAGAAGCAGGGCGACTCCACAGAGCGCTTCCAGTTCCAGATTGGTACAGGTTTCTAAAAGTATTTTTGCAAAGGACAAAGACAATGTTTAAGAAAGCTTGCATTTCAATGGCGTGTTTCGGGCTTCTCGCAGGAAGTGTTTGCGCTGCCGACAATAAGATTGGCGTTGTGAATCCCCAGAAGATTCTTTCTCAGTCGCAAACAGCAATTAGCGCACAAAAGAAGCTTCAGAACTACTTTAAGCCGCGCGAGGATGAGGTCAATCGCTTAACGCGTACCTTTAAGACGCGCGCTGCGAAGTTTGAAAAAGATAGCGCGATTATGACTGAGTCCGAGCGCTTAAAGCAGCGTAACGAACTCGCCGAAAGCGAACGCGACATTGCCCGTAAGCAACGCGCCCTTGTTGAAGAGCGCAATCAACGTAGCAACGAAGAAGCGCAGATTATTCTTTCTCAGTCTGTGAAGATTATTCAGCAAATTGCTCAGAGCCAGAACTACGATGTGATCATCCAAGATCCCGTTTGGGCCAATCCCAAAAACGACATCACCGATCAAGTGATCGCTAAGCTCGATGGTAAGAAATAAGTAAAGAGACACTCTATGAAGATTCGTGAGCTTGTTGCGGCAATTGAGGCTCTTTCCAATGGCCGCTTAAAGAGCATCTGTTATGCTGGCGCAGACGAGGTTGATATCGTTTCTTTCGCGCCTCTTGAGCACGCAGCAGATAAGCACGTTGCCTTTTTAGCGCAAAGCAAATGGCGCGAGGCTGCGCGCTTGAGCAAGGCGGCTGTTCTCGTTTTAATGCCAGAGGATGCCCAAGCGCTTTATGGCGAAACGCCAGAGCGGCCCGTGATTGTCACAGAAAACCCTTACGCTTGGTTTGCTTGGGGCCTGCAGGTGATGCTTAAAGGCCACGCTGAAAGTGGCTACATTTCTGAGAAAGCTTACGTCTCTGAAAAAGCCGCGGTTGACCCGACGGCTCGCATCGATGCCTTTGCCGTGATTGAGGAGGGAGCCATCGTTGAAGCTCGCGCCCATATCGAATCGGGCGCTTTTATCGGTAAAGGCGCCAAGGTCGGAGAAGACTCTCACCTTTATGCCAATGTAAGTATTTATCACGGCTGCACCGTCGGTAAACGCGTCATTATTCACTCGGGGGCGGTGATTGGTGCCGACGGGTTTGGTTTTGCTCCCTTTAGAGGCGAATGGGTCAAGATTCCGCAAATCGGTGCCGTGCGTCTAGGAGATGACGTGGAAATCGGCGCCAATACCACGATCGATCGCGGTGCTCTTGAAGATACCGTTGTCGGTAACGGAACAAAGCTTGATAACCAGATTCAATTGGGGCACAACGTCAAAATTGGTCATCACACCGTGATGGCCGCCTGCACAGGCGTTGCGGGTTCAGCGCAAATCGGTAGCCACTGTATGGTAGGGGGCGCTGCAAGCATCAATGGTCACATCCGCATTCCTGATGCCGTGCAGATTGGACCTTCCACATGCATTCGTCGCTGGAAAGAGGGCGCCAAGGCCATGATGGGAGTATTCCCTGCGCAAGAACGTGTTGCTGCTGAGCGCACGATTGTGATGGTCGAGCACTTAGGCAAGATGCGAGCAGAAGTCAAAGCCCTTCGTGAAGAACTCGAAGCGCTTAAAACTCAAAAATAGCCCTTTAAATCGAAACAGCACGGTTTAGTTTTAAGAAGAATTCAAAAAAGGAAAATTCATGACCACAATCCATCCGATGAGTGTTGTTGATCCTAAGGCAGAACTTGCTGAAGACGTTGTTGTAGGTCCTTTTTGCGTGATTGGGCCCGAGGTTCGGATTGGAAAGGGAACCGTGTTAGATTCTTCTGTGCGAATCACAGGTCGCACACAAATTGGGGAAAGAAATCACATCTTTCATGGTGCGGCACTAGGCTGTGAGCCGCAGGATAAAAAGTACGCCTTTGAGAATACGCAGTTAATCGTGGGCGATGATAACGTCATCCGTGAACACTGCACCTTATCGATTGGCACGATTCAAGACGAGGGCATTACCCGCGTTGGATCTCGTAACCTCTTAATGGCCAATGCTCACGTCGCGCACGACTGCCGCGTTGGTAACGACACGATTCTTGCCAATAACTGTGGATTAGCCGGTCACGTGCACGTCGAAGACTTCGCTATCTTAGGAGGCCAATCTGGGGTTCACCAGTTTGTTCACATTGGCACACATGCCTTTGTCGGTGGGGCATCGGCGGTCGCCAAAGACGTTCCTCCCTATGTGATGTGTAATGGGAACCCGGCGCTCGTTCATGGCCTTAATCTCGTGGGTCTTCGTCGTGCAGGATTTACCGCTCAGACCGTGGGATTTATTAAGCGCGTTTATCACGCCATTTACCGTGAGGGCAATTTAATTGCCGATGCTGCGCGTGAAATCGACTCGATTATTGC
>CAVCTI010000222.1:0-6316 GCA_963604755.1 Duodenibacillus sp.
TCCTAAGACCCATATCGTCAGCGAGCAACGCTCCTGCTCCCCAAGAGGCAAGGCGCATCATCCATTCAAAACCATCGACCTGATAGTCACGCAATTGCGCTTGAAGCGTTGTGGGAACTTGCGCCGTAACGGTTTCAGCTTTTGCGATGCGTTCTTGCAAATCCCGGTACTCTTTATCGGCATTTAAAACGGCGCCCTGTTTTTCAAGATCGCCCAAGACGCCCACGTTAAAACTCGAAAGCTGAGAAGCGCTTTTGCCTGAAAGCGTGCGATCGAGCGCTAGTAATTGCTTTTTAAGCCCCTCGGTAAGCGCCACGTATTCAGCGTCTCCAAGAGAAATAAAATCACCATTACTTTCGCGAACCATGCGAAGCAATTCGGCCATTTTGAGTTTCGTTTTTCCATCAAGACTTACCTCGCCCTTAACCTCAAACCATGTACCCATGCGATTGATGGAAAACTGAAGGCTAGAAAAAGAAATCGGCGCATAGGAAACTTTAAATTTCGCCCCTTCTGGCCACTGCACGGTGATTTCGTCTTTGAGGCTACGCACGGCACTTAAGAATTTAAGGCAAGCTGAAGTATCTAGATACCATTCAAAGTCTCCTGTCTGATCGTTCTCCCAAGGAGAGACCACGCTCTCGAATTGAGAAAGAGCCTCTTTTTCTTTCTTTAGATTACGAACGACTTGAACGGGATTGCCCTTCACATTAAGGGCTAAAAATTCTGAGCCCTCTCCTGGCTCACAGGTTACAGGAGAGTCCGCTATAGGACGAAGAACAAGCCGCATCGTGTACCAATTGCCTCCCTCAGGAACAACGCGCACGGTAAGTTTTGTACTCGCCTTAATCTTTTGAAGCTGATCAGAATTGTTAAGCAACTCACTCATCACAGGCATTCTTAGCGAGAGTCTCTCAAAAAGCTGCGTTAACTTATCTTGCGCGGCGATAGGAAATGCCCGTTTCTTTTTAAAAGCTAGGTAAAGCCTCTTTTGCTCCTGAGAAATGTTAATCACTTCAATCTGACCAAAGCTCTTCTCGCGCACGATGCAATCAGGAATCTCGCGATAGCCTTTTAACTCATCATCGAGGTTTGTGTGAACAACAAATTGGCCAAGTTCTTTTTTCGCCTCAATCTGAAATTCTCCTTTGAGGATTTCGCAGTGCACATCCATATTTTTCATGTCATAGACATTCGGATGCCCAATTAAAAGGCGAAAGACATCTGTGCCATAAAGTTCTCGAGAAACTCCTGACCAGGCTTTTGTTACTGAGATTTGTGAGGCTATCTCCAAATCTTGCTGTGTCATCCCCTTTTCGCTTGTCATTTTCTCAAAGACGCGCAACGGAATTTCTTTAGGCTCAGAAAACTGCCCTGTTTTTAAACACTTTTGCACGTAGGGCGTCACAGTGAGTTGCTCGGGATTTACCCCATAAATGATGCGTTGTTTTGGGGGCTTTGCCGCCGCACTCGCCGTCTTCTTTACTTTAGAAGCCGTGTAGTCAAGAAGCTCATCTAAAAGGTTTTCCCATGCCTCGACTTGGCGCTGAGAGGAAATAAGAGACTTCATACCAAATTGTGCTTCGAGTTTGGCGACTCTTTCTGGATTCGAATCGGTTGCAGTAAGCCAAAAAAGTTCTACAAGCGGGTATTGGTCTACAACCGCCATCGCTTTCTCGATACGCTTCTCAGAGGGCTTTTGTCCATAAAAACCGTTTATATGAAAGGCATAACAGACCATACCAAGCATAGTCTGCGCGAAAGCATCATGCCTTTTGTCATATTTGGCCATATCCTCGAGCCAACGCGTTGCTCCATCGACGTCATGAAGCCCCATATAAGCCAATGGGTAGATGGTGACCTCGCCAAAGCGATGAATCTTATACTTCAGCAGGGTCTCCATCGTACGGCGTGTTCCCGCGCCCTGACGATCTGCGTAGAGCGCTAAGCCGTAGATAAAGTTTTCAAAAGTCCCTTGAAGTACGTGGCGATTAAAGAGCCCATGATAATTTTTGTAGTCCTGAAGCGAAAGCGCTTTTTTCGCTGCGCGACTCGCTGCTTTCGAATTATTGGCCAAGAGCGCAATCACAGACGTTATCAAATGATAAAAAGGCGTAGTCTCTGAGAGTTCTAAGAGGATTTTTTCAGGATGTCCCTCTCGGAAGAAACGGTAAAACACAAGCCAATCATGAAGCCAAATGCGCTTGTCTAAACTTAAATCTAGAGCCGATAAATTGTTGTAGAGAATATTCGCAGTTTCCCAATTGCCACGAGCGTAATAATCAAGCGAAATACTCATTGCGCCGTAAAGGACCTCTGCCGACTCTTTATCTAGCGAAGCAAAAAACGGTTTCCATCGCGGTTGCGTTGCAAACCATTCGAGCGCAACCCTGCACCTTTCAACGCAATAGCCTGGAGGGTTTTGTTTAATCTTCTCTATCGATTCCTCGCCTTCTTTGGGGCAAGAAAGTAAACACATAAGAAACTGTTCATGCTTTGAATAGTGACCTACCTGCAAGCTATAGCTATAGAAATTCTTTTGGCGGAATTCTGACTCCAATTCGCGAGTCAAAACATCGTCTTTTTCCATCAAAGAAACCGCCGCAACAAAAAGATCTTCGGTTATATCAAGTGTCCTCGAAAAGTAGGCTCTTTGTTCCTTTTCAATACTAGGAACAGAATTTCTAACTAATTGATTCTTTGCGAGCCATTCGAGAAAGTCCTGAGCCTTTTGTTTCTCGACGCCTACTATTTTCATTGCACAAAATAATTCCTGCCCATCAAGTGGCTCTGGACAGGAAACGATAGCGAAAAGAAACTTTTTGATATTTTGAGGACAAGCGTTTAAAGCGCTTTGAACAGATTGAAGATATGTTTGGCCCATTTGCACTGTCTCGAGTAACTGGGAAAGGATTAAGCATTTTACGGGAGTTAATCCTCCGAAGTTCAAATATAGAAAATTCCCCCGCGTTACAGTAGTATATTTCTAGTATTGGGCTGTGCTAGGTAGGGAATCCATTGCGTCTTTTACTCGCCTTTTCTTTCCCACGAGTAGCCTATTTTTTTGTGTTGTGTCTAACTCTGCATTTTCCCTTAACTTTTCCCATACTCTTATGGGACGATGTAGGTAGAGTCCTGTAGACAGGCTGAGAATGTAGAGAAGGAGGAGAGAGCAAGCATGAAACTGCGCCAGATGTCAAAGATTTTTCTGGCTTTATGTCCTCTTTTGTGCCTCGCACATCCCGATTCTGCGGCCGGCGAAATAACAAACCCTCAGCTCGTTGAGAGTAACGGCAAGCCGATGTTTTCCATCTACTACCTCAATGAAGCGCCGTCTCCCTTAAATAATTTTGGAGCGTACTATTTTTCTTGGACCTATGAGCCAAACGAGCTGATACAAAGCGGCGTTAGCTATGCTGTGCAGTACTGGGCTGATGTTTTAGGAAAATACTCGGTCAACAGCAGTAGCATTCCTCTTTACATCTCGACCATTGAGGGTGCTTCTGCCGCGTGCTTTTCCGCTGCAAGCAATGAGATACTCAAGTCGCTCAATGAAGGGGAAGGCGACTTTCTGGGCTACCAGTCCCTTTTGGACTACATCAGAACGAATACCAGCACACCGAGCCTAGACAGAGAGATGTTCACCTCTGTCGTTATCGGAAAAAACTACGGTGCAGTCGACCCTCAGTATCCTGAGAACTACGGCTGGACTGTCAAGCATGACAGTCTGCTCTGCAACAATGAGACGCAGTCGGACCTAACGATAGCACTGCGGCACGAATTCGCTCACGGCCTAGGCATTTCCACCGATAGCAACAACATTTACTTAATCCTAGGAGACGAACTTATCATCAAGGAGCAAGCAAAGCCCCTACTTGGCATGGACTCCGTAGAAGACCTACCGGAACTCGAGATAAAGATTTCCTACTCTCCGCACTACGACGTGGACTGCACCGCATACAGCGATCACAAGGGCGAGTTTGTGCATGCTATCCTGAAAGTGCAAAGCGAAGAAAACCCTAACCTTTACGAGAAGCTCACAGATACGGTTTTTTACATCAGTGAAAACTTCGATACCTCCAGCTACGAAAGTGCCATGAAGGGGCTCTTTTTCCCCACTATTCTCAACTTATCTAGCGAGAGAAGAAGCACCTTCGGCTCACATCTTTATGATATAAACGGCACGCAGGCAAAGAGCGGCATGCTTGTCGTCTCTCCTGAACTCTATGACAAGTTAAAGACAAAGCTTGGTGAAAACTTCGATTCCGAGAAGTACTTTGTCATGACCGCTCAGAGCACTGAACATCTGTACGGCGCCTATTTTACGGGCGACAATGTCCGTGAGGTACTAAACGGAGCAGAGCTTGAGTACGCCTATGACGAATCCACAGGAAAAAGCTCGAAGGCCTGTGGAGTGCCTATAAACGGCTGGGAGATGAGCGATGTCACCTCAACAGGGCATATTTCCATTCAGAGCCCAGAACTGTCACACATCAATCTCGCTGGCGGTATGATGAGCCATGCCGTGTACTACAACGTAACGAACTTTCTTGAGGCAGAACTCGCAGTTCTCCAAGACATAGGCTATCAAATCAACAGGAGGGACTACTACGGCTGGTCCGAGTACCGCGACGAGCAAACGTATGCCAACTACAATGGCTATTACGCTCTCAATGAGCAAGGAACTGACTGGATTGTCGGCAAGCCCAGTGAAACGAATCTAGGCATAGGCCTGGATATCTACGGAAGTTCCAACACCATAACCCAGATGGCCGATCTGCTTACAATCGGCAGGGGCTCTGCCGGCATCCGCGTCAACGGAACCGATAACACTATCACTGTAGCCAAAGACGTATTCGTTCAATCCGACGGCTATAACGGCACAGGCGTGCTCGTAAGCTCAGGCTCAGGACACGCCCTGACCATAAACGGCACGGTGACGGCTACAGGGGACAAGGGCAAGGCGCTCGTATTTGACTACGGTTCAAATTTCACAGGCTTTGGCAACTACTTTGGCTCCTACATCTCCTACTACCGCTACATCGTAGACGGGAGGATTACCTCGCCCTACAACCAGTACATCACATCAAAATACAATGGCCCCCTTACGGACAAGGTCACTGTCACAGGCACGGTGCGAGGCAATGAGAACGCCATTTATATCTCCAAGAATGCCTTCGTAAGAGAGATAGAACTTGCCGCAAACGCCTGCCTCATAGGCGACATCACTTCGAACTGGAAGGAGGGTTTTGGTGACGTCAATGATAGTAATAACAACTACTATCAGTTGCGGGTGCAGTACAACGGTGAGTGGTCCTTGCCGTCGGACTATATTCCGGACCTTGTGACCACCTTATCCTTTACGGGAGACAATGTCCTCTATGCCGGATCCATTACTGCCGCCACCAACTCGAGGATTAAGGTAAACGAGGCAATGGCAACCCTTGTTAAGGACAAAGCTAAGGCAAGGGTCAGCACATTATCAGTTGAAGTTTCCGAAGGCTCAGTGCTTACAAGCAACCAAGACTACACACTCACTCATAAAAGCTCCCTTACTCCGTACAACACGCATCAAGAGGAATTTAACCAAGATACGACCATCGGCACCTTCACCAATGCGGGAACTCTTGTTGTCGGTAATGCCGCAGGCGCAGTAGATGCAATGCGCATCACTGGCGACTATCGCCAGAAAGAGAATGCCGTTTTAACCATGCGCATCGAGGCAAATAATAGCTCTCACAGCTCACTTGCCGTCACGCGCTCTGAAGAAGCAGCCGACAACGGCACAGCCTATCTTGCAGGCACACTTACCCTGTCTCCTGTTAAAACGGGCTATTACCAAACTCGGGCCGACTATACCTACACCCTAGGGGATTTTGTCAATGCCGTGCAACTCTCAGGATCTTTGCAGGTACTTGCGGCAATGGACTCCCCGGTGCTAACCATGAAGCTTGCTAGCAAAAATGCCTCAGGAGAATCTGTCGAGGCCCTTTCCAATGCCTCAGACGTAATAACCGTCAGTTACGAGAGGGATTACGTGCCGTATGCAACGGACGACAACGCTAGTTCCCTAGCTAAGGCCCTGCAAAGCGCAACCCCGCATGCAGGAAGCGTCATGGAGAATTTGTACGCGGCTATCGACTTTTCGGCAGATGGCACTGCTGTCTCACGAGCAATGGATAGCCTTAAGCCCGAGATCTACGGTGACATCGTCCAGAGCATCTTTACCTCACAAAAGCAAAACTTAAGCTTCCGTCAGGACTCCATGATGAAGTCTTCCTTATTAAAAGACGGAATCTATTCGCGTGTACAGCCC
>CAVCTI010000223.1:0-3398 GCA_963604755.1 Duodenibacillus sp.
AACCGCTTAAAGAGACTTCTGGAATTGAAAGCTCCAGAAATCATCGTGCGTAACGAAAAGCGCATGTTGCAAGAAGCGGTCGACAGCCTCTTGGATAACGGTCGTCGCGGCAAGGCCATGACTGGCCCCTCGAAGCGCCCCCTGAAGTCTTTGGCCGACATGATCAAAGGTAAGTCGGGTCGCTTCCGTCAGAAC
Source organism: Duodenibacillus sp. (assembly GCA_963604755.1). Taxonomy (GTDB): domain Bacteria; phylum Pseudomonadota; class Gammaproteobacteria; order Burkholderiales; family Burkholderiaceae_F; genus Duodenibacillus. Next base: position 196 of record CAVCTI010000223.1, read on the forward strand.
TTACTCGGTAAGCGCGTTGACTACTCGGGTCGTTCTGTGATTACCGTGGGTCCAGAATTAAAGCTACAGCAGTGCGGTTTGCCGAAGTTGATGGCTCTCGAACTTTTCAAGCCCTTTATCTTAAGTAAGCTTGAAAAGCGCGGCTTAGCCAACACAATTAAGAGCGCCAAGAAGATGGTCGATAATCAGGAACCCGTCGTTTGGGATATCTTGGAAGAGGTCATCTACGAGCATCCTGTGATGCTTAACCGTGCTCCTACATTGCATCGCTTAGGTATTCAGGCCTTTGAACCGAAGCTAATTGAAGGCAAGGCCATCCAATTGCATCCGCTCGTTTGTGCAGCGTTTAACGCTGACTTCGACGGTGACCAAATGGCTGTGCACGTTCCGCTTTCTTTAGAGGCGCAACTTGAAGCGCGTTGCTTAATGCTCGCGAGCAATAACGTCTTGTTCCCTGCTAACGGCGATCCGTCAATCGTTCCTAGCCAGGACATGGTCTTAGGCCTTTACTACGCTACTCGCGAACGCGTCAATGCGCCTGGCGAAGGCATGTTCTTTGCCGATTTAGATGAAATTCAGCGCGCCTTGGATGCGAAGGTCATCGTTCATCAGACTCGTTGCACGGCTCGCATTCGCGAATACGAAGTCAACGCTGAAACTGGTGAAGAAAAAGAAGTCTTTAAGCGCTATGAGACAACAGCAGGCCGCGCTCTTTTAAGTGCCATTTTGCCGCACGGAATGTCCTTTGCGGAATTAAATAAGACACTCAAGAAAAAAGAGATTGCCAAGCTCATCAATAAGTGCTTCAGACAGTGCGGGTTGCGTGCGACAGTGCTCTTTGCTGACCAGTTAAAGAATAACGGCTACCGTTTGGCGACGTTGGCGGGTATTTCGATTTGCATTGGTGATATGTCAATTCCTGAGCAAAAGGCAAGCTTAATTGATAAGGCTGAGTCTGAAGTCAAGGAAATCGAAAACCAATACACCTCTGGCTTGGTTACCGCTGGCGAACGCTACAACAAGGTCATTGATATTTGGGGCCGTACCGCTGACGAAGTCGGTAAGGTCATGATGAAAGACTTATCGAGCGAACCCGTTATTGACCGTCATGGCAACAAGGCTTCTCAAGAGTCCTTTAACTCCATTTACATGATGGCCGACTCGGGCGCTCGTGGTTCTGCCGCTCAGATTCGTCAGGTCGCTGGTATGCGTGGCTTGATGGCAAAACCCGATGGCTCGATTATTGAAACGCCGATTACCTCGAACTTCCGTGAAGGCTTGAACGTGTTGCAGTACTTCGTTTCAACCCACGGTGCTCGTAAGGGTCTCGCTGATACGGCTTTGAAGACCGCGAACTCTGGTTACCTCACACGCCGTTTGGTTGATGTGACGCAGGACCTCGTAGTTGTTGAAGACGATTGCGGTACGACAAACGGCTTTGAAATGCGTGCCTTAGTCGAAGGCGGTGAAGTCATTCAGACATTGCGCGATCGCATCTTAGGTCGTGTGACAGCTGAACCAATCTATGACAACCGTCATGAGATTTTGGTTGACGCTGGGGTATTGCTTGACGAAAATCTTTGCGACAAGATTGAAAAAGAAGGTGTCGATAAGGTTAAGGTCCGAACGCCGCTTACCTGCGAAACTCGTTATGGACTTTGCGCCAAGTGCTATGGCCGCGATTTGGGCCGTGGCTCACTTGTCAATACTGGTGAAGCCGTTGGCGTTATCGCAGCGCAGTCCATTGGTGAACCCGGTACGCAGTTAACGATGCGTACGTTCCACATCGGTGGTGCGGCGAGCCGTGCGGCTGTGGCCTCTTCCGTTGAAGCTAAGAGCGCTGGTGTCGTTGGATTCTCGCCAGCGATGCGCTACGTGCAAAACGGTAAGAAGGAACTCATTGTGATTTCTCGCTCGGGCGAGCTCGTCATTTCGGACGCGGAAACGGGCCGTGAGCGTGAACGTCATAAGGTTCCGTACGGTGCAACGCTTCTGATTCGTCCAGATCAGGAAGTGAAGGTTGGCGAACAGTTGGCAACATTCGATCCGATGACTTTGCCAATTATTTCCGAATATGCCGGTACCGTGAAGTTCGAGAACGTTATCGAAAACCTCACAGTGATGAATCAGGTCGACGAAGTCACGGGTTTGAGCACTTTGGTTGTAATCGATCCGAAGACATCGGCTTCTGCTAAGGCTGCGGGTCGTAACGCCAAGAGCACGGCCTTAAATGTCATTCGTCCGTCTGTGCACTTAGTCGATGACGAAGGCAATGAAGTTAAGATTCCAGGCACCAATCACGCTGTGACAATTCAGCTTTCTGTGGGCGCTCTCGTTGGCGTTCAAGACGGCCAGAAGATTCACCAAGGCGAAGTTCTTGCACGTATTCCGCGTGAAACGCAAAAGACTCGAGACATTACGGGTGGTCTGCCACGCGTTGCCGAGCTCTTTGAAGCGCGTAGCCCGAAGGACTGCGGCATGCTCGCTGAAGAAACGGGTACCGTGACGTTCGGCAAGGAAACCAAGGGTAAGCAGCGCTTGATTATTACCGATAAGGATGGTGTCGAACACGAATTCTTAATCGGTAAGGATAAGCAAATCCTCGTTCACGATGGTCAAGTCGTGCAGCGTGGTGAAGAAATCGTTGAAGGACCAACCGATCCTCGCGATATCTTGCGCTTACTCGGTATCGAAGAACTGGCTCGTTACATCGTCGATGAAGTTCAAGACGTTTACCGCTTACAGGGCGTGAAGATCAACGACAAGCACATCGAAGTGATTGTTCGTCAGATGTTGCGTCGCGTTCAGATTGTTGACCCAGGTGACACAAACTTCATCCAGGGCGAACAGGTTGAACGTAGCGAAATGCTCAACGAAAACGATCGCGTTATTGCGCAGGGTAAGACTCCCGCCAAGTACGAGAACCTTCTCTTGGGTATTACGAAGGCTTCGCTCTCGACCGATTCCTTTATCTCGGCGGCTTCCTTCCAGGAGACAACACGCGTGTTAACGGAAGCGGCCATTATGGGTAAGCGCGATAACCTTCGCGGCTTAAAGGAAAACGTCATTGTGGGTCGCTTGATTCCTGCGGGTTCTGGTCTTGCTCTTCGCAAGGCTCGTAAGAATAAGGAAGCACTTGATGCGCGTGCGAGCTCAACCGAGGGCTCCGAAGCGCGCCGTGCGGCCGATGAACTCTTTGAACC
>CAVCTI010000224.1:0-3051 GCA_963604755.1 Duodenibacillus sp.
ATTCACGACGGGGCGAGGCGCAACGCACACTTCGTACGGAAAGCCTCCAACAGAAATGACCTTGCGAATCATCGAACGAACAATCACATCGGCAGGAATCGCAAGTTCTTCGGACAAGCGAAGCAATTGCTCTTTATCCGAAGTTGAAATCTTGACTGTAAAACTAACTTCTTTTTCCACGAAACTATCCCCCTAAACGCTTTTAGTTTATCGCAGTTCGACAAAAAAAATCACCAGGCCGTTTTCGGGTCTGGTGACTTTGTTAAAACTTAAAAAGACTTCCTATTTTTCTTCTTTGTGCGCATCGCCCAACATCGGGACGATAGTCGAAGCGTCTGAACTCAAAAGGCCAGTCTTCGCGTACGTACGAAGCTTCTCACGCGTATCGGTAATATCAAGGTTACGCATCGTTAACTGACCAATACGGTCAACGGCCGTGAACATGGAATCGCCCTTTTCCATCGTCAAGCGAGACGGTTCATAGGTAAGGTTCGGCGACTTCGTATCAAGGATTGTGAAGTCATTACCACGGCGCAACTCGAGGACCACTTCGCCTGTAATTGGGCGCGCAACCCAGCGCATCGCACTTTCGCGAAGCATGATTGCCTGGCTATCAAACCAACGACCCTGGTAGAGTAAACGCCCTAAGCGACGCCCGTTGATGTGATACTGCTCAATCGTATCTTCGTTATGAATACCAGAGACCAAACGTTCGTACGCGATGTAAAGAAGCGCCATACCCGGGGCTTCATAAACACCACGGCTCTTGGCTTCAATGATGCGGTTTTCGATTTGATCGCTCATACCCAAGCCGTGACGTCCGCCAATGCGATTGGCCTCCATCATGAGTTCCACGGAGTCTTCGAACTCTTTGCCGTTTAAAGCAACAGGCTGACCTTCTTCAAAGCGCACCGTCACTTCCTCGGGTTCAATCTTTACTGTCTCATCCCAGAAAGCCACACCCATAATCGGTTCGACAATCTTCATGGAGGTGCTCAGTTGTTCGAGGTCTTTGGCTTCGTGTGTGGCACCAAGCATATTCGAGTCTGTCGAATAAGCCTTCTCTGCCTTCATACGATAAGCAAAACCCTCGGCGTTTAAGAACGCTGACATCTCAGCGCGTCCGCCCAATTCAGAAATAAAGAGTGTGTCAAGCCAAGGCTTGTAAATCTGAAGATTGGGATTAACAAGCAACCCATAGCGATAGAAACGCTCAATATCATTACCCTTATAGGTCGAGCCATCGCCCCAAATATCCACGCCATCTTCACGCATCGCAGAAACAAGCATTGTTCCCGTGACAGCGCGTCCTAGCGGTGTTGTATTAAAGTAAGGAATGTCAGCGGTGGCAATATGAAAGGCGTTAGATTGAATCGCAGCAATGCCTTCAGCAACAAGCTGATGGCGGCAATCCACAAGACGCGCTTTCTCGGCACCATATTCCATGGCGCGCCGCGGAATGGCTTCGTAGTCGCTTTCGTCGGGTTGGCCTAAATTGGCCGTGTAGGCGTAAGGGAAAGCGCCTTTATTTTTCATCCAACGTAAGGCAGCGCTTGTGTCTAAGCCACCTGAGAACGCGATACCGACTTTTTTTCCAACAGGGACAGATTGCAAAATCGTCTGAGACATATATTTCACCTAATTTCAGAAAACAATATGGGTCGGATTATAGGCGGGAGCGTCCTTTTACGCTGAAAAGTAGGCATTTTTATGTAAAACCTACGCTTTTTTCGTACTAAATCGCCTCATGTTGGAGACATTTATGCCTAATTTCCGTTAATTTCACCTAATTGTCTCTAATTTATTGCCTTTTGCGTTTATTTTTCGCTAATTTGCTTTATCTAGCTAAAAATGACTAAAAATGGGCAAAAAAAGGGCCTTTTTGCGGTAAAAATCGCATGAAATTATTTTAAGGAGGCCTTAAAAAGCCCTAAACGTCTTCTGGCTCGATACCAGAACGGGGGACATCAACGCTCAATGTGACGCCACGCGTCGGATTGGCACGCCCAATGAGGCGCCCCTTGTGGCGCTCAGCAATTGTTGAGACAAGAGAAAGCCCCAGCCCCAGTCCTGATTCTTTTGTTGTCATGAAAAGCATCATGAATTGATCGACCTGCTCTTGCTTGACTGCGGGTCCATTGTCGCTAACTTCAATACGCCAGAACTGCTCGAATTGAAAGACACGAACTCGAATCTCAGCATCAACCATTTTCTTGGTGGAGTCATCCGCATTTTTCAAAAGATTAAGAACAGCTAACTCGATTTCCCAATCGTCAATCTCCGCCCAAAGATACGGAGGGACATCTTTGAGGAGTTTTGCTTTACTGCGACGAGAGCGTTGAAAGTTTTCGACGGCGCGATCGACAGAAACACTTAAATCGGCTGTAACAAGTTTCGGCGTTTTTTGTTTGGCATAGGAGCGAACGCGATTAACGATTTCGCTAGCACGTGTGCCTTGATCGACGATTTCTTCTAAGACATTGATTAAGACTTCGGTATTAATGTCACCACGCTTTGCGCGACGAAGCATGCCGTGCGCAAAGTTCGTGATTGCGCCAATCGGTTGCTTAAGTTCATGGGCAATCATTGTGGACATTTGACCGATCATTCCAGCGCGCTCAAGGCTTGCGATGCGATCGCGACTAGCGTTGGCGTCGCGCTCAATTATCTCGCGCTCTCGAAGCGCTAAGCGAAGTTCCCGCGTTCTTTTGCGCACCGCATAAGAAACAATCATCGAGTAAAGGATGATGAGTAAAACAACGCTTGCGGCAATGGAGACCTCAAGCTTATTCTCTTGCATAAATCCTTCAAAGGACCAGCGACCGAGTTTCTCATAAGGCCCGATACGCAAATCGTAGAAAAGATCTTGAATCACACGGTCTGAAGCCGGTGGCCCCCAGCGAAAACCAGAAGCAACGACCTTCTCTGATCTCAGAACTTCTAAGACAAGATTGGCTCTTCTTTGACTGACTTTGAGTGTGCGAGAAAAATAAAGCGACGGGTAAAGTTCCGTTGAATAGGCGTAAGAACGCAATCCGAATTGCTTAACAC
>CAVCTI010000225.1:0-2651 GCA_963604755.1 Duodenibacillus sp.
GTCTTTTTTCTGACTTTCAAGATTGGCTTTTTCTTTTGTGGCTGCCGCTTTCTGCACGTTGGGGGTTGCTTTTGCCGTCGTCTTTTTTGCTACTGGTTTCGCCGTCGTTTTTTTGACAGTCGTTTTGGCGGTTGTCTTTTTCGCAGTCGTCTTCGTGACTTTCGTTGGAGTCGCTTTTCGCTTGGCAGCTAGGCGCTTTTTCGCTTGAGCAAGGGCGGTTGCTTTTTTCTGTTCGACCGTTTGCGTTGCGGCAAAGGCGTCTGAGACGCTCATTGCCTCAAATCCCGTAAGACTGAGGCTTAAGCTAAGGATAAAGAGTAGTCGCCGGATCCGCATCAGTGCCGCATCCGTAAGGGCTTTAGGAAACGGATCCGGGTCGTCATGAAATTACTTCTTCGATTTACCCTGGGCAGCAACAGCGGCCATCGCGGCAGCGATTTCGTCGGCATTGCCCAAGTAGTAGTGACGCACGGGCTTCATGTCATCGTCAAATTCGTAGACAAGGGGACGCCCTGTCGGGATGTTGAGTTTGACGATTTCTTCGTCGCTCATATTGTCCAAATACTTCACGAGAGCGCGAAGGGAGTTTCCGTGAGCGGCGATAATGACGCGCTTACCAGCAGCGACCTGCGGCTTAATCGTTTCTTCCCAGTAAGGAACCACACGGGCAACCGTGTCTTTTAAGCATTCGGTTAAGGGAAGTTCCGTTTCCTTTAAATCAGCGTAGCGCGGATCGTGACCCGGGTAGCGGGGATCATCTTTCGTGAGAGGATTGGGGGGTGTGTCATAAGAACGGCGCCAAATAAGAACCTGAGCTTCGCCGAACTTTTCGGCGGTTTCCGACTTATTGAGCCCCTGCAAAGCACCATAGTGGCGTTCGTTTAAGTGCCAGTTGCGGGTAACGGGGATCCACATTTGATCGAGGCCATCCAAAACAATCCAAAGCGTGCGAATGGCGCGCTTAAGTACGCTTGTGAAGGCCATATCAAAGCTATAACCCTCGGCCTTTAAGAGTTCGGCAGCTTTCTTTGCTTCTGCGCGACCCTTTTCTGTCAAATCGACATCGGTCCAGCCTGTGAAGCGGTTTTCCAAATTCCACTGGCTCTCGCCGTGGCGCATGAGTACGAGTTTATGCATTTTTTCCTCTCCAAAAGAAAGATGTTTTTATAGCCCATCATTCTATAATGTTGCGCTTGAACCCATCAATTGGGCATAGATTCAATTTTTCATCGGAAAAAAGACCGTGAATAGCTTTCTTACTAACAATATCCTACTGATTGCCATTATTTTTGTTTGTGTTTTCTCGTTAGCGTGGCCCTCAATCCAGCGGCGCCGTAACGGGGCCTCTGAGCTCGAGAGCAACGCGGCAATCGACCTCATTAACCACAAGAACGCGCAAATTGTCGACCTTCGCTCGCAAGAGGAATTTAAACGCGCGCATATTGCCAATGCGATTAATATCCCAGTGGAGGCCTTTCACACGCACTTTGTGAAGCTTTCGAAAGAGAGACCCATTTTGCTTGTTGACGCAGACGGAAAGAAAACCTATTTATCCGCGCAGTTCTTGCGTAACGCAGGATATAAAGGCGTTTATGTGTTGCAAGGCGGATTGCTAGCTTGGAGAACGAATGGCGTTCCCTTTAAGCGTTAATAGACGATTAAAAAAAAGTTAAAGAAACAAATAGTTAAGGATTAAAAAATGGCCGAAGAAACCAACTCCGAAGAAAAAACACCAGAACAAAAAGCGGATGAAGCATTGCAACCGAGTTTTCAGCTCGTGCGCTCTTTCTTTAAAGACGCATCTTTGGAGATGCCGCATGCGCCAGATATCTTCTTAGAAGAGCACGATGAGCAACCTGCTTGCGACTTTAAGTTTGGTGTGGCAGCGCGCCCCTTGAACGTGAAAGACCTCTTTGAAGTCGTTTTGCGAGCCACAATTACCGTGGGCTTTAAAGAAAAGACAATGTTCTTGGTTGAAGGCACACAGTCTGGCGTCTTTGAATTTAAGAATATTCCTGAAGAAGCGATGGCGCACGTGACAAACGTTGTTTGCCCATCACTTTTGTTGCCGTACTTGCGCGCGAATATGGCTGATTTAATTAACCGCACGGGACTTCCCACTGTGAATCTTCCCGAGGTAAATTTCGAAGCCCTTTTGCAGCAGCGCATTGCTGAAATGCAAGCGGCAAAAGAAAAGGAAGCGCCCGCAGCCCAGGCCTAATCGATAGGGATATTTGACGACAAAGGAGAAACACATGGAGCAGAAAATCCGAATTGCACTCGTTGACGACCATGCGTTATTTCGTAGTGGATTAAAGGCGCTCCTTAGTCGTCAGAGTGATTTCGAAATCGTCGGCGAAGCCGCCGACGGTCTCGAAGGCGTAAAGCTCGTCGAGCAACTTAAGCCCGATTTGGTGCTCCTTGATTTGGATATGCCCGTGATGAACGGGCGTGAAGCGCTCGCTCAAATCATGGAAATTAATCCCGATGTCGCGGTGTTAATGCTCACGGTAAGCGAAGATGGGGAAGACCTCACTGAGTGCATGAGGTTGGGCGCTCGCGGGTATTTACTAAAGAAGATTGATACTGACTTCTTACTACAGAGTATTCGCCGCGCGGTGGCATCCGATAATGTTATTTCTCCAGAAATG
>CAVCTI010000226.1:0-8796 GCA_963604755.1 Duodenibacillus sp.
CGACTATATGGTCGCCTCAGAGTCTGTCGCACTCAATGGCTTAGGTTTTGAATTTATGCGTGATGTGGCCCCTGGCGAAGTGATCTTCATAAATAGGAATCGCGAGCTCTTTAGTGAAATCTGCGCCGAATCCGTTGACCTTTGCCCGTGCGTTTTCGAGCACGTCTACATTGCGCGACCCGATAGCGTTTTAGATGGTGTGAGCGTCTACGCCGCGCGCCTGAAGCTTGGCGAGACGCTTGCCAAAGAAGTCGCCAAAAAAATCGACATTCGTGAAATCGACGTTGTAATGCCGATACCGGATTCAGGAAGGCCCGCTGCGCAACAGTTAGCCGCCACATTGAAGCTTCCCTATCGCGAAGGTTTTTTAAAGAATCGCTACGTCGGACGCACCTTTATCATGCCTGGCCAAGCCACACGCGTTAAAACCGTGCGTGAGAAACTTAACGGAATGCCCGTTGAGTTTGAAGGGAAGAACGTTCTTTTGGTTGACGACTCGATTGTGCGTGGTACCACAATGTGCGAGATTGTGAAATTAGCGCGCGAAGTGGGAGCAAAGAAAGTCTTTGTCGCCTCAACGGCTCCTCGCGTGATGTTTCCGAATGTCTACGGAATCGATATGGCAACGCGAGATGAATTGATCTGTGGACGGGGCCTGGACGCCGATGGTGTTGCCAAAAAAATCGGTGCCGATGCGGTTGTTTACCAAAGACTAGAGGACCTTAAAGAGGCCATCCTAGAATTAAACCCTGCTGTAGCTCACTACGACTGCTCGTGCTTTGATGGCGAATACATCACGGGCGATGTGGATGAAGCGTATTTGCAGCACGTCGAAGAAGAACGCAAAAGAGAGTCCAAAGACAAGACTCAAGTGAGTGAAACGGAGTAACTGTGACGTACAAACGTGTTTTAACGATTCAGGATATTTCTTGTGTGGGACAGTGTTCCTTAACGGTGGCGCTTCCCATCCTTTCCGTTTGCGGGCATGAAACAGCGATTTTGCCTTCAGCCGTGCTTTCTACGCACACCGCAGGCTTTAAGGGTTTCACATTCCGAGACCTCACAGAAGACATTGAGCCGATTCGCGCTCACTGGGTCAAAGAAGCGATTACCTTTGATGCAGTGACCACAGGCTACTTAGGAAGCCGCGAGCAGATTGCGCTGGTTTGTAAGATTTTGGAAACCTGCCGTAAGCCGGGAGCCCCGGCGATCGTGGATCCTGCGATGGCAGATAACGGTAAGCTCTATCCAGCGTTTGACGCCGCCTATGTGGCTGCGATGAAAACGCTCGTTGGAGAGGCCGATATCGTGCTACCGAATATCTCAGAAGCGGCTTTCTTAACCGATAAGCCGTATCGTGAAAAGTACGATGAGTCTTACGTGCAAGAGCTCGTTGCGGCTCTTCACGCCTTAGGAGCCAAGACCGTTGTCTTAACGGGCGTCGGTTACCGTGAAGAAAAGACTGGGGTCGTTGTAAGTGCCTATGGTGTACCAATGTACTACTACGAGCATAAGAGAATCGCCGAAGGCTGCCATGGGACAGGGGACGTCTACGCTGCCTCGTTCGCAGGTGCCTATCTTGCTGGAATCGAAATCAATGAAGCCGCAAAGATTGCCGCCGACTTTACCCTGAAAGCCATCGAAACAACCAAACCCGATAAGAGCCACTGGTATGGCGTGAAGTTTGAGCCGCTCTTAGGAGAACTTGCCAAGAAAGTCGTTTCTTAAAGTTAAGGCGTTAAATTTTTGAACGCAAAAAAGGGGAGTGGACCTAAACGGGCACTCCCCAAAGTTTTCATTGGAAGGGAAAGAAATTCTTAGCGCAATTTGTTGAAGCCTGCGTTCAATGCGTCAAGCGCTTTCTGAATTGAAGCTTTTGTTTCATCAACCCAGGAAACGTACTTCGCGTTGATGTCTTTTTGCTCGGCAAGTTGCTTAGCGAATGCCGCAGGCTGCGGACCGCCTTCAACAGCGCGGCGATTGATGATGTCGCGCGGATTTAGTAGAGATCGGAACTCAGCTTCGCTCATCGGAAGCATCGTGTCGCCCTCAGGGTATTCGGATTGGATCACTTCGGCGTAAATCGCTTTCATCTGCTCGTAGGGGAAGTCCAACGGCAAGATTGCGTTAGCGCGTGCGAAACTTACCATCTTACTTGCAACGTGATGACCAACGCGGAAAGGCAACCCATATTCACGCATCATCGCATCGGCGATTTCCTGGCTTGCTGTCCAATCGTTATTGAGTTCTTCAAGAGCACGAGCTTTGTCAACCTTTAAGGCCTTCACAACACGGGTAAGCATATTGATCGCTCCCACCGCGGTCTTAGTCGCCGTTAGGGCACAGGATTGATTCTTCGCGTCCATCATGCCTGGGATGATGTTGTGTGCTCGGATAAGAATCGCAGCGGCATCAGCAATTGTTTGGCTTGCGGCAGAGCGCGTATTAACCATAAGGCCAGGATTGCGCTTTTGCGGCATCGCTGAGGAGACATAGGTCGTATCAGCGCTTTCTTGCAAAATCATCCAGGGGCGAGACTGGGCGTACTGCACCGAGATATCCTGAATAAAGGTGCAGATGTGTAAGCCAATACTCTGAAGAATCTCAGCAAACTCCACAGGCATATCGACATTGATCCCTAAGGTGCCGTCATAGCAGTTGTGAGTGATATCGGAAAAGCCTAAGAAGCCTGCCATACGGCGGCGATTCAGTGGCCAGCTTGTGCCATTTAACACGGTCGAACCCATCGGGCAGTAGTCAAAGCGCTTTAAAAACTCAGTTAAGCGTTCACGGTCGCGGTTAAAGCCAGCTAGAAGGCCAACTAAATAGTGGCCAAGGGTATTGGGTTGAGCAGCCACGCCATTGGTGTAATTGACAACAAGGGTATCGCGATGGTCTTCTGCCATCGCAGTCATCGCTTCAGCCACACCATTTAGGGCGTGCATCACGCGGATCGCATTGTCTCGGCACATCGCCAAGCGGTATGTCGAATGCATATCCTGTGAGCTGCGACCGACGTGAAGAATGGTGATACGGGGACCGGCTTTTTCAATTAAAAGGGGCTCGAGCTTAATCACAGCCTTTGGACGTGCGGCACCAGGTTTTTCCCCTTCTTCGAAGGCCGCTTCGATGGCATCAGCTTTTGGGCTCAGTCCGTCATCGGTGTTAATCACAAGGGTCGCCTTATTAATCTGCTCAAGCCAGAAGAATTCATCGCGAACCGGAAGAATGTCTGGCGTCTTTGTCTCGGCCATAAAAGTGCTCCTTAAAGACTGTAGGGATGTTGCCCTGCATTCTAAAAAGGAGCACTGTTCTCGGTTTGTTTTGAAGCCAATGGCCTTTTGAACAAACTGCAAAAGTTAGGAAAGTCCTGTGATCTTTCCGTCTTTGAGGTCGATGCGATAGGCAGCGGGGTTTCTTGGGAGCCCTGGCATGCGTAGGATTGATCCCGTGGTAGCCACAATAAAGCCCGCACCAGCGTTTAAAAGCAATCGTGCAACAGGAAGCGTCCAGCCCTTGGGCGCGCCCTTCAAGGTTGCGTCATGTGTCATCGACAACGGGGTCTTAGCAATGCAGACTGCCAAGCGATCCATCTTAAGTTTTTCTAGGAGCGCTAAGTCTTTTTTCGCTGCATCAGAAAGAATGACAGAACCCGCGCCATAGACGTTTTTGGCAACGGCTTCGATCTTTTCTAAAACGGGCGCTTCCTCTGGGTAGGTAAAGTGAATTTCCTTAGGCGCTTCTTTTAAGGCGTCCAAGACGGCTTCTCCGAGTTCAATGGCGCCTTTACCGCCTTCAGCGAAGCCCTTGGAGATCGCAAAGCGAACACCGAGCTTTGTGCAGTGCGAAGTAAGAAGCGCGATTTCGTCTTCGTCGTCACCAGCGAAGTGATTCATCGAAACGACAATCGGGGCGCCATAGCGCTTTAAGTTCGCGATGTGCGCGTCAAGATTGCAAAGACCTGCGATAAGAGCCTCAATGTTGGGTTTACCGATTTCTTTTAAGTCAACGCCGCCGTGCCAGTGTAGGGCCTTAAGACTTGTAACGAGCACCACAGCGCCTGGCACAAAGCCTGCGGCACGGCACTTAATATCAAAGAATTTCTGAGCACCTAAGTCGCTACCGAAACCGGCTTCAGTAATCGCGACTTCTCCTAGTGTCATCGCTGCGCGCGTTGCGGCAATTGAGTTACAACCGTGTGCGATATTCGCAAAAGGCCCCCCGTGCACAAAGGCAGGAGTTCCTTCGATTGTTTGCACGAGATTGGGTTTTACAGCCTCTGACAATAGGGCCATCAAAGAGCCCGTTGCCCCAAGTTCTTTACAGGTAAAGGGCGAGCCATCACGCTTAAAGCCGATGACAAGCGAGTCAATGCGGCGTCGTAAGTCGGCTTCGTCGTTAGCCAAACACAAAACGGCCATCAGTTCGCTAGCTACTGTGATATCAAACCCGGTTTCTGTGGGAACGCCATTCACAGGTCCGCCGAGACCTGTGACGATAAAGCGTAACTGGCGATCGTTTAAGTCCACAACACGCTTCCACGTGACCTCTTTTAAATCGACTTGACCAAAGTAGCGGGCCGCATCAATGAGTGCCGCAAGTAGGTTATTTGCCGAGGAAATCGCATGAAAGTCGCCCGTGAAATGGAGGTTAATCGACTCCATGGGAAGTACTTGCGAGTAGCCACCTCCAGCGGCTCCTCCCTTCATTCCGAAAACCGGTCCTAAGGAGGGTTCACGAAGCGCTAAAACGGCTTTTGTGCCGAGTTGATTTAAGCCTTGAGCCAAGGCAATTGAGGTCGTGGTTTTCCCAGAACCTGCGGGCATCCCAGAGGTTGCCGTGACTAAAACGAGTTTGCCGTTTGCCTTACGGTCTTTATGCAGTGTGACCTTGGCCTTATCTCTCCCATAAGGCTCGAATTCGTCATCGGTGAGACCCCACTCGTGAGCGAGATCATCGATTCTTTTGAGTTTGACGGATTGGGCTATTTCAATATCACTAAGCATTGTTCGGGGCTCCTAAAAAGAAGGGCGAAACTCTCGAAGGCAAATCTAGGAGGCGCACTTTGCGCCAAAGGGAACTGAGACTATGCCACGGAAACGCTCAAAAAGGCAATTGACCAAAAGGGGGATGGCCCTAGAATCTATTTTTGTGACAAAAGCCACTTGTAAACGGGGCAAACTTCAATCTTTCCTACAGCTGAATCGATTGTGTCGCTTTCTTCAAGCGTGAGAATGAGGCGCTTTTTGCAGGGGAAAGCTTTTGAGAATTTTTCAAGGGCTCCAACCTCGCGCTTGATGGTCTCGGGATTTTTCCTTAAATCGCAAGCGACCTGAATCGCCAAACTTTCCTCGGGGACATAGAAATCAACCTCAATGTTTTTCTTATAGTAAAAGACGGCATCGTTTCTTCCAAAACGCCGTAAGAGTTCGATAGCAACGAGATTTTCAAGTTGGGCACTCTCGCAATCCAAGCTAAGGATTTTTAAGAGTCCTGTGTCAGCCAAATAGTACTTGGGAACGCTTTCACGCTCGGCGAGTTTACCTGCGTAATTTGGAATTGTATGAAGTAGACAGGCTTCTTTTGCGATATCAACGTAGGAAATTGTTGAGACCTTCGAGATTTTGTTGTTGACCTCAGTTAAGAGATTTGTCAGGCGCGAATAAGAAAGCGGTTGCCCGACGCTTTCAGCAATTTTTTTCAGAAGCATGCGAAGCACTGCGGGGTGTTTTATCGCAGAGCGCTCCATAATGTCGTGCAGATAAATCGTTTGGAAAATGTTTTCCAAGTAAAGGAGTTGCGTTTCCTTTTTAGCGTTAACGGTTTCTGGAAAGCCTCCAAAGTGTAAGTACGCCATAAATTGATTGAAAAGGCGCGCCTGGGATTTTGTTGAATGAAGATCTTTCTCTTTAGAGGGAAGCCCCTTCGCTCTTAAGTACTCAGCAAATGTCAGTGTTGTGATGGGGATGGTGAAGTAGCGACCACCTAATAGGGAGGCAACATCAGTACTGAGCATTTATGCGTTGCTGCCCGTGATAAAAGTCGTGATTTTTCCATCGGCCATGCGCCGAGCGAACTTTTCCCAACCGTCAATGATCTGGATTTCATCAAGAAAAAGAATAGGGCGACTCTTTGAGCCGACTGCTGCGTAGTGCGCTTCAAGCAGGCGATTAAAGTCAGAGAGTTCAAACCCAATGAGTCGCTCGCTTTCAAAGTTAATATAAATGAGGTTTTCCCAATCTTCGCCTTCTTTGACAAGATCGTGCATCACTTGAAAGAGCCAATAGGATTTTCCAGCGCGCCTTAGTCCTACGGCGACGCAGTTCGCGAAGTCGGGAGTCGCGATATCGCGGCGAAAAAGCTCGATACCTTTGACGAATTCGCGGTTGTCGGCGATGATGTTTTGCAGGGTAGAAAGTTCGATCATGGCAATTGCCTCTCAGTTCGATGAGGTAATTATGACAAATTTTGTTTAATGAACTAAACAAAAACTACATAAATTTGTTTAGTCAACTAAACAAAAATGAGACATGTAAGGCTGGCTAAAAAAGAGAAATTGATGAGGAAAGAGGCCGTTTTCCCCACAGAGACTCCCGTATAATTCGACTCCTTATTTTTTTGATAAGTCCTTTTTGTTTTTAGGGCATTTCTCTATTTCTATTTTTCGTTTTGTGTTATGAAAGTTTTAGTTGCTGTTAAGCGCGTTGTTGACTGCAACGTGAAGGTTCATCCCGCTTCAGACGGGAAGTCTGTTGAAACGGCGGCTCTAAAAAAGAGCATGAACCCCTTTGATGAGATTGCAGTCGAAAAAGCCGTTCAATTAAAAGAGGCTGGAAAAGCCACGGAAGTGGTTGCTCTGAGTATCGGGGACGCGAAAGCGGCCGATACCCTTCGCACGGCTTTAGCCATCGGCGCCGATCGCGCTGTTCACGTTGTATTGGATGCAATTGTTGAGCCTTTTACGATTGCGAAGATTCTCGCCAAAGTCGCTCAAAAAGAGTCGCCCGACTTGATTCTTTTGGGTAAGCAGGCAGTCGATAACGATGCCAATCAAGTTTCGCAGATGCTTTCTGCGCTTTTGGATCTTCCCATCGCAACGCACGTTTCGCATATCGACATTGATGGCAACACCATTGCGGTTCGCTCTGAAACGGACGCAGGGTTAGCTGAGCTTAAGGGAGAACTTCCCGCTGTCGTTTCCGCTGACCTTCGTTTAGCGCAGCCGCGCTACGTGACGCTTCCGAGCATGATGCGCGCGAAAAAGAAGCCGATTGAAGCGATCGATGCGCAAAGTCTTGGCGTTGATTTAACGCGTAAGACTGAGATTCTTGAAGTGACAGAACCACGTAAAGAACGAGCTGCAGAGAAATTGAGTTCAGTCGATGAATTAATCGCGCGACTTGTTGCCGATAAGAAACTTGTACGGGAGGCCAAATAATGCGTGTTTTAGTTGTTGCGACCAATCCCGCAGAGGTTCTTGGCGCTGTTACTCAATCCGTTGTGCGCGCCGCAGGGGCGATTGGCTCGGATATCGATCTTTTGGTTTTCCCGCAGGGGAACACTCAAGTGCAGGCTAAGGCCAAAACGATTTCTGGTATTTCCTGCGTGCGAGTCGCGAGCGACGCCATCACGGCGCCCGAACACATGGCAGAAGTTCTAAAGGCGCTTTGTGGCGAGTACACACACGTTTTCTTTTCGGCAACCGTCTTCTCAAAAACCGTGATGCCGCGTCTGGCAGCTTTGATAAACGTCCCAGCGCTTTCTGAGATCAGTCAAGTGGTTTGCGCTAATACCTTTAAGCGCTATATCTACGCGGGAAGCCTTTTGGCTACCGTGCGAATTGATGTAACGCCCGTTATCGCGACAGTGCGCCAGAGTGCCTTTGAGCCCGTGGAGATTTCTTCAAACGAAGTGGATTCAGAGGCTTTCGAGGCGACAGTGTCTTCTCGCACGTTTACTCGCATTGGTTCCGAATCGACGCGTAAGAGCGCCTCGGTTGACCTTGAGAGTGCCAAGATTGTTGTAAGTGCTGGCCGTGGTGTGATTGACGAAGCGGGCTTTAAGGCGGCAAAAGAGCTTGCTGAGAAGCTTCACGGCGCTGTGGGTTCAACAAGAGCTTTGGTCGATGCCTTTATTGCTCCTGCGGACACGCAAGTCGGGCAAACTGGAAAGATTGTGGCGCCTGACATTTACTTTGCGTTTGGCATTTCGGGCGCAATCCAGCACTTAGCTGGCATGAAAGACTCTAAGACCATTGTTGCGATCAACAATGACCCAGAAGCACCGATTATCGAAGTCTGTGACTACTGGCTAGAGGCCGATGCCGTTGAGACGATCAACGAGGTAATCGCAAAACTCTAACTTAAGACGAATGCGGCTTTCTCGATAAAGCCAGAGGGTTGGTAGGTCATCTTTGAGTACCGAAGACCCTCATCGCCTAAGTCTTGTTCGCGGTTAATAAAGCGAAAACTCTCCGGAATTCCGAATTCAGCATAGTTTTTGACGATTGTCGGATAGACGCCTCGGTACTCGGGAAGACCCTTTTCGATGTGTACGACAAAGTTTTCCGCGTCAATCGCAGAGCCAAAGTCGTAGGCCACAAGTTTCCCATCAACAAATAAGCCTCCAGCACGAATCGAATCATCGAGTGCCCATAGGCCCAACATCCGTTCAATCGCGCTATGTTCGAGTTCTAAAGACGCATCTTTTGGGGAGTCTTTAAGCCACGTCGCACTTAAATCAAGAATGATAGGCGCATCCTCTTTTGTGAGGTTGCGATAGTTAACACCGTAAAGG
>CAVCTI010000227.1:0-2259 GCA_963604755.1 Duodenibacillus sp.
TTTACATTTCTTTGCAGTCGTTTGATTTTATGGATTTTCGTTTTGGACAGTAGTGGATTTAAAAGAAATTTCTTGAATTTTTTTAGAAATTCTTTTTCACTCGGGATATAATCTCACACTTTCAGAGTTCAAAGAATTTGAGCGCAATGCTTTAAAATCCAAGAACAGAAAAGAAGTCGGGGCGGGCATTGAGAAGATCACACGCATGAATGTGTGACGCCTAGAGTTCCGATAAATTAAGAAGGAAACGGCAAAATGCCGAAGATGAAGACCAAAAAGGCCGCGAGCAAGCGCTTTAAGGTGCGCTCGGGCGGTTCCATCAAACGTGCGCATGCAACCAAGCGCCACATCCTCACTCACCGTACGACTAAGAACAAGCGTCACCTTCGTGGAATGTTGACCATTCACGATTCCGACAGCAAGTCCATCCATCGTATGTTGCCTTACGCGTAAAGAAAGGGAGGAAAAAGAATGCCTCGAGTTAAACGTGGTGTGACGGCTCGCGCTCGTCATAAGAAGATTCTTGCCCTAGCCAAGGGCTATCGTTTGCGTCGCAATAATGTGTTCCGTGTCGCCAAACAGGCCGTGATGCGTGCTGGTCAGTACGCCTACCGTGACCGTCGCGATAAGAAACACGTGTTCCGTCGTCTCTGGATTGCTCGTATTAACGCAGCAACCCGTTCCAACGGCTTAACATACAGCCGCTTTATGAATGGACTGAAGAAGGCGAACATCGCACTCGATCGCAAAGTGTTGGCGGATATGGCTGTGTTTGACAAGAACGGATTTGCTGCTCTTGTCGCCCAGGCCAAAGCCGCGCTCGGCTAGAGTAAACGGCTCGTATCTTTTAGAGAATTAAGCTGCGTTTGTGCAACTTAAGTTCTCTTACGAAAAAAGGGTTTCGGCACAGGTACGCCATTGATGCGTCTTGCCCCGAGCCCTTTTTGATTTATTCGCGCCCTTCTTAAAGAAAAAAAGAATTAATTTTTTTGGATTCGCATGGGTTGACATATGCAAGAACTCCAGGAACTCATTGAGTCGGCGAAGGCCGATTTCGCTGCCGCAGAGCAGCCTGCCGCCCTAGAAGACGCCAAGGCTCGCTACATCGGTAAAAGCGGTTCAGTGACACTTTTAATGAAAGAGCTCGGGAAGCTTCCCGTTGAAGAGCGCCGTGCTCGCGGTCAAGAAATCAATGTGGCAAAAGCTGCGATTGAAGCCGCGCTAAACGAGAGGCGCGAAGCGCTTGCTGCCGCAAAACTTGAAAAGCGATTAGCCGCCGAAGCGGTGGACGTGACACTCCCTGGTCGCGTGAGAGCCAAAGGCGCATTGCACCCTGTGATGCGCACATGGATTCGAATCGAAGAGATTTTCCGCTCCATCGGGTTTGATGTGGCCGATGGCCCTGAAATTGAAAGTGACTGGTTTAGTTTTACGGCATTAAATAATCCGCCGAATCACCCAGCGCGCTCCATGCAAGATACGTTCTATGTGGACCGTAAGGATTCCACGGGTTTGCAGTTGCCGCTTCGTCCGCACACCTCTCCTATGCAGGTGCGTTATTCACGTACGCATACGCCACCGATTAAGGTGATTGCTCCAGGGCGCACGTATCGCGTCGATAGCGATGCGACACACTCGCCGATGTTTCATCAGGTCGAAGGCGTGTGGATGGATGAAAACATTTCCTTTACTGATTTAAAGGGTGTGTACTCTGAATTCTTGCGTCGTTTCTTTGAAACAGACGATTTGATTGTGCGTTTCCGTCCAAGTTACTTCCCATTTACCGAGCCTTCGGTTGAAGTGGATATGGCCTTTACAACAGGTCCCAAGAAAGGGCGCTGGCTTGAAATTTCTGGCGCAGGCGAGGTTCATCCCACCGTGGTGCGTAACTACGGGTTAGATCCCGAGCGCTACATTGGCTTTGCCTTCGGTTCAGGCCTTGAGCGCCTCACGATGCTTCGTTACGGAATTGACGATTTACGTCTTTTCTTTGAAGGCGATTTACGGTTTCTCTCTCAGTTTAGCTAGGAATTTTTGGGGATTTCACGATGTTATTTTCTGAAGAGTGGTTGCGCCACTACATCAATCCAGATCTCACAAGCGAAGAGTTAACTGAGGCGCTTACGATGGCTGGCCTCGAAGTTGAAGAGGCAACAACCATTGCCCCTCCTTTTACGGGCGTTGTTGTCGGTAAGGTGTTAACTTGTGTCGATCACGCCAACTCAGACCATTTGCACGTGTGCACGGTCGATGTCGGAG
>CAVCTI010000228.1:0-2035 GCA_963604755.1 Duodenibacillus sp.
TTGCATAAAGGAAATATAACAGGCTTTTGATAATGACCTAGTGCTTTTGTGTCAATAATTGACCTTGAACTCTTGGTTCTTCACAAGGAAGAAAAAAATGAAGGAAAGAAAACTCACGACCTCGGCTCATTGTGTCTATAACCTCAAATATCATCTTGTATTCGTTGTTGCCTACCGAAGAAAGGCAATAACATCTTCCTTCCTTCAATGCCTAGGTTCAACGTTTTCTGAGGTTTGCGCTTCATTTCGTGCCAAAATTATTGAGTTCTCAGGAGAAACCAATCACGTCCATCTTCTGCTTGCAGTTCCGCCTTCTGTTTCCGTTTCTAAAATTGTTGAGACTCTCAAAAGTGTTTCTTCTAGAAAAGTGCGCCTTCTGTACAGGAAAGAACTTCAGCATCACCTTTGGTGTAATCGATTTTGGACTAAGAGTTACTGCGCCATAACCGTAGGTGACGGCGCAACGACAGAAATCATCAAACGATATATCGAAAATCAAAATCAACCATACTAGTGTTTGAGCCACTATCCATCCCCACGCTTACACATGGGGAATTCCGTGGCGGACGTTAAAAAATTCGATTCATCCTAACGCTTTCTCTGAAAACCCTATTGCTCTCTTACCAAATAACCGATGCTGTTATGTCACCACGAACTCGGTCTGCTTTGCCGCTATCTCCCATATCTCGCCTTAAGGGGAAAGCAAGTGTGGCATTGACATAAGCCCATCGCGTGGGTTGCCACGTAAAGCCGAGTCCTGCCGAGTAAATTGAGCGCGTCTTTGTCACAACAGATCCGGCAAGGTGCCCGCCATCAGCAAACGCATAAAGTGATGTTGTTTCTCCAAAAACTGGATACGACACCTCAAATGACCCCACTAGGCCTGACTCCGCACTGATGACATCATTGTCGTAGCCTCGAACACCGTTTGTGTGACCAAGGTAAAAATAATCTGAACTATTTAAGTCGTCACCAGAAAGAGCGACCTGCCAGCGCCCTGTAAGGCTTACCGAGACGTTGTTCTTAAAGGTGCGTCTCGCTGAAAGAGCTGCCGTTAATAAATCGTATTGCGAGGTTTTTTCAAATATGTCATCTTTCACGCGATGTTCAGTAAAAGTGACGTTTGTTGCAACAAGAGAAGAGTCACCTATTAAGTGCAGGGTTTCAAGTCCTGCGCTATAGCCTTCGGTTCTTGTGTCAGCAACCGGGACATTTTCAAAGGCATTGGTTTCTGATGCTTGAAGTGAAGCTTCTGCCCAAAGGGTGGCTTTATGCGCCATTGAAACAACCACGGGGTGTTCGAGTCTAACGGAACTCATCCACGATTCACCACGAACATCTTGGTGTTTAGCCGATCCCGATACAACCTTCACGTCGCTGTAGCTACCGCTTACCGTAAGTTTCGTTCCCTTGGAGTTAAGCGGGATTGCGTAACTTAAAAGCCCACTCTTATTCCCATGGCTTGCCATCCCTAAAAGAGTCACGGCATCGCGTCTTCCAAAGACACTGCGATTGGTAATCGTTGCACCAAAGCGAGCTCTTCCTGTTGCCTTAGAGCCTACGCTATCGGCGAATAACGTTCCTCCCCAACGATTCGGCTCCGTGACATCAATCTTGTAAGACGTTGTCATCGGTTCAGAACCCGGGTGCATATCAATCTGAAGCGTGATGTCGTTTGTGCGATTAAAGCGTACGAGATCATCTAAAAGGACTTGATAGTTTGCTGTTTTACCCTTTTCAAAGTGAAATGCGTTTTTGATATAACTTGGCAGTGTTGATTCGTTGCCTTCGATTGTCACCTCGTCCGTTTTACCTTCGACTAGCGTTAAAACGAGGTGACCACCACGAATACGTTGGGGTTTAACAAGAGCAATACAAACAACGTAACCTTTTTGGCGATAAAGGCGATTGACGGCATTCAGTATTTCGGAGATGTCGTCAGTGTCGATCTTTTTTCCAATCCACGGAGAAACAGCGCCCTGAAACTCTTCTTCGGTTAAGACTTCGCTTGGTGTGTGACCAATCGATTGAAGAT
>CAVCTI010000229.1:0-849 GCA_963604755.1 Duodenibacillus sp.
GCGCTTTGCCCTGAAGTCAAACCCAACTACCTCTACCAAAGTCAATACGAAACCCTTGGCTTCGTTAAAAAACTCAATCTCAAAAACCTCAAAACGCAATTTGACTTTTATCACGCCCAAATGGTCGATGGCGGTATCACAAAGTTTTTAGAAGAAAACATCGGCTACGTTGGTCACGTGCAAATCGCCTCGGTGCCAGACCGCCATGAGTTCGATCACGGCGAGCTCGATGGGGCGTATTGCCTCACTCTCTTAGAGAAACTTAATTACACGGGCTTTGTGGGCTGTGAATACAACCCGCAGGGCGCAACCGAAGAAGGTCTTTCCTTCTTAAACAATTATTTAAAAAGAGCTGAGTAAAGGAGAAAATACAATGAAAGTTGCTCTCGTTTATACCGGCGTAACCCCTGAATTGATTGAACTTGTTGAGCATGAAGTGAAGTCTCAGCTTCCTGCCGCAACCGAGATCATTTCGCACAAAGACCCCAGCATTATTGGCGAAGTCGCCAAGATTGGCTACGTCACAAAAGAGCCAGCGGCTCGACTTGTGAAGATGTTTATGGAGTCTGTCGAAGAGGGGGCAGATGCCATCTTGAATATTTGTTCTTCCGTGGGAGAAGTCGCTGACGCCTCGCAAGAGATTGCGCGCTACGTTGGTGTCCCCATCGTTCGTATCGATGAAGAAATGTGCCGCGAAGCTGTTCGCCAAGGAAAACGCATCGGCGTTATGGCAACTCTTTCTTCGACACTGATTCCGACAAAGAACACGGTTCTTCGCGTTGCCCGTGAAATGGGGCAGCACGTCGAAATGGTCGATGCCTTAGTCGAAGGGGGCTTTGGTCTTAATCC
>CAVCTI010000229.1:859-2218 GCA_963604755.1 Duodenibacillus sp.
GATCAATTCCGCGAATTGATGACCAAGTACGCCACAGAAATTGCTGACAAAGTCGACATCATCTTGTTTGCTCAAGGCTCTATGGCCTATTGCGAACAATACATCGCCGACAAGATTGGTAAACCCGTTCTCTCAAGCCCACGCTTTGGTGCGATTGCTTTGCGTCGCGCACTCGAAGTCAAAGGCCTCATGTAAAGAAGGAACCCAAACTCATGAAAGCATTGATAAAAAAAGCAAGCCGCGTTCTTCTTGCAGGCCTTGCAGCGACGACACTAGCGTTTTCGCTCACTGGCTGCGAAAAAGTCGAGCGTCAAACCGTGATTAACTTCTCGCACACACAGTCACCCAATTCGGTTTCTGACTTAGCCGCGAAAGAATTCAAGAAGTATGTCGAAGAAGCCTCCAACGGCACGATGCGTGTGGAAATTTTCTCCAATTGCGGCCTTTCGGGCGGCGACCTTACAAAAGCGATCGAATTAACGCAGACAGGTAACATCAGCATTCACTCCTGTGCTCCGGCGAATATCGCCAATTACGACCCACGCTTTTACGCCTTCTGGCTCCCGTTCTTATTCCCCACGGAAGAGAACCTCTTAAAGTTCTGCCACAGTGAAAAAGTCAAGGTCGAAGTCAATAAGTGGTGTAACGCCATTGAAACAGAAAACCTTGGTATTCACAACGCAGGATCTCGCCAGATTTCTAACTCCAAGAAAGAAATTAAGACGCCTGAAGACTTGCAGGCGATGAATATTCGTGTGCCAGGAGCTAACGTCTTTATTTCCCTATATCGCAAGTACTTTGAGGCGAACCCCACAGCGATGGACTTCTCTGAAGTCTACACATCCTTGCAGCAAGGCGCCATTGACGGTCAGGAAAACCCGATTGCCGTCTACGCTTCCTCCAAGTTCGACGAAGTCCAAAAGTACGTCACCCTCTGGGATGGCGTTCGCGATACAACGATTTGGATTATGAGCTCGGCCACATTAAAGAAGCTAAAGCCCGAAGAGGCACGCATTGTTCGTGAATCTGCCGATAAGGCTCTGCAGTGGGCCAATGACTATCTTGCCGCTTCTGAAGGAAACATCATCGCTACATTGAAGAAGAAGGGCATTGTCATCACGGAGCTCACCGACGAACAAAAGAACGCCTTTAAAGAAAAATGCAAAGATATTTACTCCGAGTTCGAACCCTCTATTGGTAAGGACGTCATCGAGCTCTTCACGAAGGGCTATCTTGAGGACTAAATCATGAAGAAATTCTGGGACAATTTCGAAGAATACTTGTGCTGCATCGCCTTGGTTGTGATGGCTGTGATTACGTTCATTAACGTTTTCTCGCGCAAAGTAAGCTTCATTAATC
>CAVCTI010000230.1:0-5408 GCA_963604755.1 Duodenibacillus sp.
GAAAAACTTTCCGAGGGCGTTTCGTACAAGAAACTCTCTCTTTTGGAGAGGAGAACAACTTTTTTAACTCAACTAGTAAAGGAGAGTGCAATTCCTCCCGTGTCTAAAGACACAGGTTTCCTTGCGCGATTTCTATGACTATTTCGTGCAGTTAGCGCAGATGATGCGATTCGCATAGGTTTGCGAAGCGAATTCGCTCACCATCAGGTCGCAACGATTGAAAAATGAAGGGGGAGAGAAAATGGCTACAACAGCAGTTGTTAAAGTGCAGATTGATGAGGCGATAAAAAGCAAAGCAGAAAAAGTTTTGTCTAACGAGGGAATAACATTTTCAGACTTTGTGCGCATCGTTTTGTCTAAAGTTGCTAAAGAAAAGAAGCTTCCATTTGAAGCGGAAGTTCCGAACAAATTAACTGCTCAAACGCTTGCAAAGAGCGCAAGAAATGAGGGCGTCCATCAGGCCAAGGACGCCGAGGATTTATTTAAGAAACTGGGTGTCTAATGAGAGAGCGCTGATGCTTAAAACTATTCGGCACCCATTACAACACGCATCAAATCCGCAATCGTTCCCGAATTGGTTTTCGTCATAATCGATGCGCGGTGCGCTTCAACGGTCTTAATCGAAATACTCAAGTCGTCAGCGATTTGCTTATTTAAGCGACCTGCAACAATGCGCTCAAGAACTTGCTGCTCGCGAGGCGTTAGGCGGGCAAGCAAAGCCGCATTGAAATTACGACGGTCAACTTTCATGCGCTTTTCTCGTGCCGCATCGAGCATCTTTTCGACTTGCTGCTTTAAGGACTCGAGATCAAAGGGCTTTTCAATAAAGTCAACGGCGCCCTTCTTTAAAGCATTAACGGCCATCGGAACGTCGCCATGACCCGTGATGAAGATAATCGGAATATCTGCGTTTTTGGCCCGCAAGAGTTCTTGAACTTCTAAGCCACTCATCCCGTTCATGCGGACATCAAGCAAGAGTACAGCGACGGCGTCTGGGTCGTAACTTGCGATAAAGCTTTCACCACTTTCGTAGAGTTCGACTTTGTAGTCGCTTGCCTCTAAAAGCCAGCGAATGGAGTCACGTACGGCTTCGTCATCATCGACAACGTAAACGGTTCCTTGAGTCTTTTGATATTCCAGCATGGTCGTGTGGATTCCCAAATAGGCAGATTGAAAGCGCCAAATGACGCTTATAAAACGATTGGCTTGTTGATTTTAGTCTATTGAACAATCGGTAAGGAGAAGAAGAAAATTGTTCCTCCCTCGGGATTTTCCCTAAAGGATAGGTGTCCGTTGTGGCTTTCGATAATCGAGCGACAGAGGTTAAGTCCAATTCCCATCCCGACACTCTTTGTCGTGTAAAAGGGCTTAAAGACGTCTTCGCGGTGCACGGGGTCAATACCAGAGCCGTGATCGAGCACTTCAAACTTCAAGGAATTCCCGCGCCACAAGACATTCACGCACACCTCTTTTTTCGAACTTTCTTCCGAGGCTTCCACAGCGTTTTTCAGGAGATTGACGAGCACCTGTTCAATCAAAATCGCATCGCACACCACATCAGGCATTCCCGGCTCAATGTGCGACTCCAAGTGAACCGTTTTCTCATGAGCATAAGGCTTAACGAGTTCAAAGGCTTCAGCCACCATGTGCGAGGCGTTGACATTGGTACGAATGGGTTCGGAGCGACGTGCAAAGTTACGAATGCGACGAATGACTTGGGTGGCTCGCTTTGTTTGCGCGATGATTTTTTCAAAGGCTTCGCTTGCTTGCTCAAAATTTAGTCTCTTTGTCTCAAGTAGGAGTTTTGAAGCCGCCGCATAGTTTTGAACAGCCGCTAGGGGCTGATTTAATTCGTGCGCTAGAGAACTAGCCATCTCGCCCATGTTAATGAGTTTTGAAGAGCGTTCGGCTTTTTCAAGTTGCTTGGCAATCGCCTCGCGATTTAGGTGCTGTGTTGTAACATCGTACGTGGTTAAGAGTTGCGCGTCACTATCATCGATCCAGGTGATGTTTTTCATGCGAATCGAGTACCAACGATTGCGCGTCTCGTCATAGATGTCATCAGACTCTGTAGCGCCATTAGTAAGTTTTGACGTAAGAAGCAGGTGCTCTTTGGCGCTTTCTCCGAAACTATCGCGATAAATGCTATTAAAGAAAAGAAGCTTTTTATCCTTAAGAGAAATCACGCTTACGGCCGCATCCATCGTTTCCAAAACGCGCGTAAAGCGCTGTTGCATAGAGCGTAGTTCTCGAGCCGCGCGATTGGCTTGCGTGATGTTACTGTGGGTGACCATAAAGCCTAAGCGCTTTCCCTCGCTTGTTAAAAGCGGGAAAACCTGCACGGCACAATCAAAGCGGGTTTTGTCTTTCCGTGTGGCTTCGTATTCGAAATATTTCTTGTGATGGCGGTCGGCTTCTTTTAGCGCAGTGGCAAAGTCTTTTGCGACTTCCTGACTATCTTTGGGCCAGAAGGGGTAGGGAGGCGTGAGGCCAAGAGATTCTTCAGGGCTAAATCCAAAAAGCTCTTCAAAGGCGTCATTGGAATAAAGGATTTTTCCTTTCTCATCGATTACGCACAGGGCATCTAGGAGTGATTCGCTTACTGCCTGCTGCACGAAGATACGCGCCCTCATCGATTGCTCGGTGCGAAGCTGTCGCACTTGAAAGCGCCAGAGAAGAAAAAGAGAAATGAAGATAAGCGCTAAAAGAACCAGAGCACTCCACGCGTAAAGGCTATTGGCGTAAAAGGTACTCAGTAGCGACGACGTGAGACCCAACTCCACGCGCGAAGGAAGTGGTGGTAAGGGTAAACACACCTCCATTGCATTTAAGTCAGGAAGGTCTCCCTGAATCACAGTCGTGGCAAAAACCGTTTTTGCGTCCAATAGATAATAGTGTTGAAAGCGATTTAATTTATCGGCGGCCGCATACCGTAATGCCACAGGCAAAGAGACTCGTCCTAAAAAGAAAATGCCGTTTTTCTCAGGGGGCGTTGCTAAGTCTGAGAAGGGGCCAGAGGATCCGTCGTCAAGGTACGGGGGCGAATAGATCGCAGAGTTCGAAGATTTGGCGTGAAGGCTAGCGATAATCGAAATCTGATTGGTAACGATTTCTCCCTTGGGTCGAGAAATCTCTCCCATTGCATCGGGATTGGCACAGTTTTCGATGACGCGGCGATTGTTATCGAGTACCGAGAATTCCACAAGCTCTGGGTACATGTAAAAAACAGAAGAGAGAAGGCGGCAAACAAGCTTTGGCTCAACGCTACTTAAAGAAGAAAGCTGCACCGATAGGTTTGTTAATCGCTCTTCAGCGGTAATCGCAATGTTTTCTCCTGCCACGTAAAGCGATTCGATTTCGTTACGTTGCGTTTCATTGGAGACAATGCGCCACACAAAAATCGAAAGCGCCATCGCGGAGAAGATGAGAATAAGAATCGCACCCATGCCAAAGCGATTTGCCTTCGTCTTTTTGGCTTGGACAAGTTCAAGGAGTAAATCTCCAATGGGTTTGTGCGATTGAAAACTCATAGGTAGCGAGGAAAAGGTTTTTTTCGCATATTACCTCGTAAAATGCGCCCCAAAGGCAGAATTCAAAGGAAATTCAAAAAAGAGAATTCTGAAAGTGCCCAACACGCTTCACGTATCGGAAAAGAAAGGAAGAAAACGATGACACAGGACGAATTAAAGAAAAAGGTCGGAAAAGAGGCTCTTCGTTATGTTAAAGAAGGCGAAGTTCTTGGCGTAGGAACTGGGTCAACCGTCGATTGCTTTATCGATGCGTTAAAAGAAAGTGGGCTCAAGATTCCGGCCTGTGTCTCAAGCTCGGTTCGTTCAACAAAGCGCCTAGAGGGTTATGGCTTTAAGGTTGTGGATTTGAATTCTGTGGATTCCATTTCAGTTTACGTTGATGGCGCTGACGAAATCGATCCGAGTTTTTCGATGATTAAGGGCGGTGGCGGGGCATTGACCCGCGAAAAGATTGTCGCAAGTGTCGCCAAGAGCTTTGTGTGTATTGCTGACGCAAGTAAACGAGTTCCTGTTTTGGGGAAATTCCCATTACCTGTTGAAGTGATTCCGATGGCTCTTCAATCCGTAGCACGAGCTCTTCGCGCTATGGGCGGGAACCCCGTTGAACGCGACTTTACAACCGATAACGGCAATCGCATCCTAGACGTTTCTGGCCTTTCGATCACTGACCCGAAGGCGCTCGAAACGAAAATCAATCAAATTCCAGGCGTTGTCACTGTGGGGCTTTTTGCGCATAGAGGCGCAGACGTCCTTCTTCTTGGAACAGAAGAAGGCGTCAAAACGTTTACGCGGTAAGCGCTCTAGGATTTCTTTTCCGTAACGGGTGTGCGGTTAGGAATCGGTTCGATTCCTTTACCGAAGAAGTAGCGCTCACATTGCTCGGCAACGTGGGCTCTCACTTTAGGGTCGGCGCAGTTAAGACCATATTCGTTAATGATCATGGTCTGAAGTTGCTTCCACTCTTCCCAAGCTTCTTTGCTGACGGACTCGAAGAGGCGCTTACCCAACTCCCCAGGAACAGGTGGGTAGTCAAGACCTTCGGCTTCTTTTTTGAGTTTAATGCAGTAAATGGTGCGTGCCATAGCGTATCTCCGTCATTTTCTTTGGACGCCATTATAGGGCGTGAGAAGGGGAGGCTAGTCTAAAATTGCCCCTATTCGTTTTTTCGGTAGCAATGCAAGAGCTCTCATGAAAGTAGAGAACAATCTAAAAAACTTACGCTCTCTGATAAGCGGGGCTCATCTTGCGCTAAAGGAAGACGGGAAAAAGAAGCCAACTGTCCCGAAAAAAGGGCTTCAATCCAAAAAAGAAAGTCCCAAGGTAAGTTCCTCTACAGGAAGAAACCTTATTCCTGAAATTACGCTTAGCCCCGGGCTGCCTGTGAGCGAAAAGGGAGCAGAACTCGCGCAAGCGATTCGCGACAATCCTGTGATTATCGTTTCTGGCGAAACGGGTTCAGGGAAAACAACACAACTTCCCAAAATCGCCCTTTTAGCCGGTCGCGGTCAAAAGGGTCTTATCGGGCACACGCAACCAAGGCGCATTGCCGCTAGTTCGGTTGCCAAACGCATCGCAGAAGAATTAAAGACGCCCTTAGGAGATGTTGTCGGATACAAGGTGCGTTTTACGGATCACGTGAGCGCTGGTGCCACAGTAAAACTCATGACTGACGGCATCCTGCTTGCTGAAACCGCCACCGACCCCTTACTGAAAAAGTACGACACCCTCATTATCGACGAGGCGCACGAGCGCTCGATTAATATCGATTTTTTGCTCGGTTACTTAAAGCGGCTTCTCCTTAAAAGAAAAGATCTGCGCGTCATTGTGACTTCGGCCACGATTGACGCTGAGCGCTTTGCTAAGCACTTTGCCGCCAAT
>CAVCTI010000230.1:5418-7182 GCA_963604755.1 Duodenibacillus sp.
GGAAGAACGTATCCTGTTGAAGTTCGCTATCGGCCTTTCGATGATGATGACGACGATGAAGATGCGAGGTTAGTCGAAAGAATTGCAGAGGCTGTTGACGAATTGGAGATGGCTGGGAAAGGCGACATCCTCGTTTTCTTACCTGGCGAGCGCGAGATTCGTGAGGCTAGCGACTATCTTTTGAAAACGCATCGCCCGGGGTCGGTTGAAATTCTCCCGCTTTACGCAAGGCTCACAGCCGAAGAGCAAGAACGAGTCTTTAAAACATCGAGCGTTCGTCGCATTATTTTGGCAACCAACGTTGCGGAAACCTCAGTCACAGTTCCTGGCATTCACTATGTTGTCGATACGGGACTTGCGCGCGTTAAACGGTATTCATACAGAAATAAAGTCGAGCAACTCCTTATTGAACCGATTAGCAAGGCATCGGCCAATCAACGCGCTGGTCGCTGCGGGCGCATTGCTCCTGGCGTTTGCATTCGTCTTTACGATGAGCTCGATTTCAATCGGCGTCCTGCGTACACGGACCCCGAGATTGCGCGCTCGAACCTTGCGGCTGTGATTTTGAAGATGAAGTCGCTTCGCTTGGGAGACGTTCGAGAGTTTCCTTTTGTGCAAGCGCCTCCACCTCGAGCGATTTCCGATGGATTGGCGATTCTTGCTGAATTAAACGCTATCGATGAAAAGGGAGAACTCACAGCGACAGGTCGGGAACTCGCGAAACTTCCCATCGATCCGAGGCTCTCACGCATCCTATTAGCGGCCAAAGAAAAAGGAGCCTTGCGAGAAGCGTTGATTATTGTCTCAGGCCTTGCGGTTCAAGACCCTCGCGAAAGACCTCTTGAGGCGCAAGAAGCAGCCGATGCTGCTCACAAAGAGTTCTCGCACGCTAAAAGCGACTTTATGAGTTATGTGAAGCTTTGGAATTGGTTTATCGATGCCAATGCCAAGAAAGAAAGCAATAGGACTCTTAAGGCACTTTTAAAAAAGAAATTTCTCTCTCCAAGGCGTCTTCGTGAGTGGTGTGATGTGTGGCGTCAGTTAGGCGACTTAACCCGAGAACTAGGCTGGGTTGCAAATGCCGCTGAAGCCACTTACGAAGACATTCACGCCTCTCTTTTAACGGGACTCTTGGGTAACGTTGGGATGCGGCAATTAGACGCTGACCCGAAAGCACCTCCCTTCTTAGGAGCCCGAGGCATTCACTTTTGGATTTGGCCAGGATCGGCGCTCGCGAAAAAAGCAGGGCGCTGGATTCTAGCTTCAGAACTAGTTGAAACGAGCCGCCTTTTTGCGCGTTGCGTTGCCGATGTGGAGCCCGTGTGGATTGAAAGAGCGGCGCGTCACGTCATTAAGAAAAGTTGGTCTGACCCCCATTGGGAGAAAAATCGGGGTGAAGTGGTTGCCTTTGAAAAAGGGACTTTATACGGGATGGCAGTCTACGGCAATCGTCGCGTTTCCTTTGCAAAGCACGACGCAGCCCTTTGCCGAGAGCTTTTTATTCGAGGCGCATTAGTCAATGGCGACTTCGATAGCAATGCTCCTTTCTTTCAGCACAATCGCCGTTTAATTCGAGAGATCGAAGAGATTGAACATAAGACGCGACGCTTGGATGTTTTGGTTGATGATGAGACGATTTACGCTTTTTACGACTCAAAGATCCCCGAAGATGTTGTTGATGCAGCAAGCTTCGAAGTCTGGCGTAAAAAGAAAGAAGCGAAAGACCCCAAGCTTCTCTTTTTAAGAAAAGAAGACC
Organism: Duodenibacillus sp.; assembly: GCA_963604755.1. Taxonomy (GTDB): domain Bacteria; phylum Pseudomonadota; class Gammaproteobacteria; order Burkholderiales; family Burkholderiaceae_F; genus Duodenibacillus. The sequence goes on from CAVCTI010000230.1 coordinate 7,175, forward strand.
TAATGAGG
>CAVCTI010000231.1:0-4820 GCA_963604755.1 Duodenibacillus sp.
GGCTTAAGGCCCATCCCCCATTTCCCGTCAATTCAAAGCTCAAAGGAAAATCTGCCTTAGTGTTAAAATTTCGCTTATTCAAAGAAAAGTTCAATTTTTAGGAATTTTTCTACAAGAAATTTTCTTTAAAGATTAACTTAAAGAGAATGAACCCAAAGAAGAAATTTTCTTTGTCTTCAATAAAGATTGTCTAAAATCTCGCTTTACTAACAAATGAAAAGTGATGATAAAACCCGCATCCTGATGACAGCACTTATTGTGCTGTACCTTGTTGTGAGCTTTCTTTTTTACACCAAAGCGTGGTTTTCTTTTATTGAAACCAATGGCGTCATTATTCACGATAAGTACCACTGGTACGTCGTTATCCTTTATATCGTTTTATTGGCGTTCCTATTAAGAATTTACGCGGCTTTTCGGGTTTCTTATGTAAAGCCAAAGCTCTTAATCTTTTCTCAGACTGTCGCGAATCTCGTAGCCATCACGTTGGTTTATGCACTTGTTTCTATTGTTTGGGGTCGGTTTTTCTTTCCAACGGCATTTATCACGCTTTTATTTGTCCAGATCCTTTTTAATATTGCATGGTCTTACTTGGCTGACGCATTGTGGTTTCGTTTTCACGCTCCACTTAAAACCACCATCATTTATGAAAATGAGGCAGATCTCGAGCGAATCGATGCGATTTATTGCTTCACGCGTAAATTTTCTATTCTGAAAACCTTTTGCGTTCGTGGCCACACTCTAGAGGAACTCATTGGTGCGCTCGATGGGGTAGAAGCACTCTTCGTTGTAGGCGTTAAAGAAGAGTGGCGTAATGCCTTGATGCTCACGGCGCTAGAAAAGTCGATTGAAGGATTTTTTCAACCACAGATTCACGATATCGTACAAAGCGGCGCACGACAGATTCATAGTTTTGGAACGCCTTTAATGGGAGTAAGTGTTACAGCGCCTGATCCTATTTATATGGTTGTAAAAAGGCTTATCGCTTTTTTAATGGCACTGATGCTCATTATCGTTTTAAGCCCCGTGATGCTTATTGCGGCCATTGCCATACGAGTCACGGACCCAACGGGACCTGTGATTTTTACGCAGCAACGGATGGGGCGAGGGATGAAACCCTTTACGTGTTATAAGTTTAGGACGATGTCGACCGCGGCGCCGCCCGATTGCCATCCACGTGACTTTGATGCTAAGTCGTTTCTAACGCCTTTAGGCTCTTTCTTAAGAGAAACGTCAATCGATGAATTGCCACAACTCTTTAATATCTTAAAGGGCGATATGTGTTTTATTGGCCCTCGACCTATACAATTGACTGAAAAGGAGCTCATTGCTCACCGAGAGATTCTCGGGATTTATCAACTTTATCCTGGAATTTCTGGACTGGCGCAAGTCTCGGGACGCAATGCTGTAAACGATACAGAAAAGCTCTTTTTCGATTACGAATACTTGCTAAAAATCTCGATCTTGCTCGATATTAAGATTTTCTTTAGTACTGTGCTTTTTGTCTTAATGCACGAGGGCGTGTATGTGAAAAAAGGGAAAAGCTAAATAAGATCTTACAAAGAAACCTGAGTTAAAAAAGAAACCCCATTTTTAAAAAGATTTTTCTAAATAGGAGAAGGCAGTCAAAACGAGGTCAGTGATTTTCTCTCGAATTTGATTGGCGTATGTGAAGATGAAGGCGGTTCTTGTTAGTGCTTTTTTAAGTTACGAGCCTCGCCTTTTTCTTGTTAAAGCGGCGTTAGAAAAATTAGGTGTTACGACAAAAGTTCTCATTACGGACTTTGACCATAGAAAGAAAGCACGCCGCGGTTCTTTTCCTCGGGCTGCCACTGTCATCCCAACGAAGCCTTATACGAAAAATCTTTCTCTCGGCCGTATTCTTTCTCACATTGATTTTTCCTTTAAGGCGAAAACCATCATTGAAAGAGAAGCGCCAGAGATTCTCTACGTTTTAGCTCCCCCTAATAGCTTGGCTTACGTGGGTGCAAGCTATAAGAAGTCGCACCCGAATGTAAAGCTCATTATCGATATATGCGATATGTGGCCTGAAGCGTTCCCAAGTCGCTTTGGAACGACTCTTTTACGTGTTCCGTTTTATTTCTGGCAAAACCTTCGAACAAGCGCACTAAAGAAAGCGGACTGTGTTTTAACCGAGTGCAATCGCTTTACTCGGGCTCTTAGTCCCATTGATGCAAAGACTCTTTTTTGGTCAGCAAAAAAGACCGAAGCCTCCTTTGAAGGAAATCTCAAAGAAAACGAACTTCATCTCGCGTACTTGGGATCGATCAATAACATTCTTGATATTGAGCGAACCGCAAGTCTAGTGGGACGTCTTGTCGCTCAGAAACCCGTTGTCGTTCACGTCATTGGCTTAGGAGAAAAGAAAGAGGCATTTCTTTCTGCGTTAAGGGAAGCGGGAGCTGTTGTCGTCGACCACGGGGTAGTTTTCGATCAAAATGAAATCGGCAAGATTTTTTCGGTCTGTCATGCAGGTCTCAATATTTTAAAGCCCGAAGTTTTTGTTGGGCTCACAATGAAGTCGCTTGAATATTTTAAGTTTGCGCTTCCCGTCATAAATAGCTTAGAAGGAGATACCGCAGACTTCATTAAAACCTATGGCGTGGGTTTTCCTTTGTCTGAAGCTCCGAGCCTCGCTACACTTTCGGTTTCAGAGATAAACGCGATGAAAAGAAAAGTTCAATCTTTCTTTAATTCGTATCTAGAAACGAACGTGATAATGCGTCAAACTGTTTTGATTTTTAAGAAGATTGTGTGGGGGGGGGATTAGAGTATTTTCTCAAAAGCTTCAAAGCGCTTTTCTTCTTTCTTCCGTCCTTTTCCCGCATCACTTCTTTCCCTTTTTTCTTTCTTGCGTCACTTTTTCAAAAAGAGACGCATTCTGCGCTTGTGCTTCGCGAGGGTAAGTCATGAAGCGACGCATCTTTTTTGTCACAAACAATCTCGCGATGATGCGAGTGTTTCGTTATGAAATGCTTGCGGCTCTTTCAAAAGTTTATGAGTTAACCATCGTGAGTCCCAAAGATGCGAAGGAAATAGAGTGGGTTAAAAAACTAGGCATTCATTTCATTGATTGCCCAGTTGACAGGCGCGGGACAAACCCCATAAAAGACGCAGCGCTTTTCTTACGGTATTTAAGAATTCTCAATAAAGAAAAGCCCGATGGCGTCGTAAGTTTCACCATTAAACCCAATATCTACGCAGGGCTTGCCTGCCAGTTTCTTTCGATTCCTTTTATTGCCACAGTCGAAGGTTTGGGTTCAGGATGGGCTAAGGGCGGCGCGTTAACTCGTTTGGTGAAGTTCTTATATGCGACGGGGCTTAAGAAGGCCAACACGGTCTTTGTTCTAAACGAGTGGATTTATCAGGAGTTAGAAAAGATTGGTGTAGAGAGATCAGCGATGAAATTTCTACCTGGGATGGGTGTGAATTTATCGCGCTTTACCGCTTCAGATTATCCTGCTGAGCCTCCTTTTAAGCTTTTAACAATTGGTCGCGTGATGCGTGAGAAGGGATTTCCCCAATTAGTCGGGGCGGCAAAGATTCTTCAAGAAAGGCTTCCCAATCTAGAGTGGCACGTTGTAGGTGCAGCCGAAGTAAAAGAGCTCGATTTAATTGAAGCGATTAAGGCTCTTAAAAACGTGATTTATCACGGACCACAAATCGACGTTCGTCCCTTTTATGCAATGTGCCACGCTACTACTACTATCACGTACCACGAAGGGATGAGTACGGTTTGTTTAGAGGCTGCGGCTTCTGCTCGCCCTGTCCTTGGAACAAATACGTTTGGAGTGAAAGAAACACTCATTGAAGGAGAAACGGGTTTTGGTATTGAAAAGGGAAGTGTCGCTGACACGGTGCGCGTTATCGAAAACTTTTTTCAATTACCCCATGAAAAACGTGAAGCGATGGGGAAAGCGGGGAGGCGCTACATGGAAGAGCACTTTGACAGAAATAAAGTGACGTGGTCGTACTTTACTGTTTTGCAATCGGTGTATGCTAAAGATAGTCCTGAGGCCTTAGATTTGGCTCTCCAAAGTATCGCAGAAAGCACGGAGCTACCTTCTGAAGTGGTTTTGGTTAAGGACGGCATTCTCCCTGATGATCTTGAGCGAATCATCAAGAAGTGGGCTGGGGGGCATCCTTAAACTACATGTGGTGGGTTACGAGGAAAATAAGGGACTCGCTTACGCTTTGGCGTTTGGTTTACAGTTTGTGAAAACAGAACTTGTTGCCCGAATGGATAGTGATGATGTATGTTTGCCAGATCGCTTTGAAAAGCAACTGCGTTTTATGGAAGATAATCCTGAGATTGCGATTTGTTCCGGGGCCATTGACGAGTTTTACGAGAATCCAAAGGAACCTGTTTCAGTTCGTAGAGTGCCACTCAGTCCCGAAGAAATTACCAAGAGACTAAAGAGACGTTGTCCTTTTAATCATGTCACTGTGATGTTTTGTAAGAGTGCAGTTGAGAGTGTGGGTAGTTATCAGAGCGTTGCGTATTTCGAAGACTATGACTTGTGGTTTCGACTGCTGATGGCAGGATTTAAAGGAGCAAATCTACCCGATATCCTTGTTCATGTACGTATTGGTAACGATATGATTGGAAGGCGACACGGCTTTTCTTACGTGCGTTATGAGTTAAACTTTTTGAATTTGGAACGAAGCCGAGGGTATTTGAGCTTCGGGGAATATGTAGGAGCTATAGCAATGAGGATTCCCGTAAGGCTTTTGCCAAAAAGGGCGTCAGGGCTGACGCGCGGCTAATCCAGCTCTCTCCCCAGTTTTCCTGAAAAAATCTT
>CAVCTI010000232.1:0-6106 GCA_963604755.1 Duodenibacillus sp.
GCTTGAAGATCTTCCTGATTTCGCTAAGCCCTACAAAAAGAAGGGCTACGATGTGCGCTTGTGCGGCAAGGCGTACCGCCTTCTTCGCATCTCCTCAAAACGCGTCGAAGGGAAGAAATACCCTGTCATTTCTCAAGAGTACATCGGCACGATTCTCGAAGACGGAACGCTCAAGAAGAGCAAAGCGGAAACTCGTGGACCAGGATTTGTTCAGGAGTTTGGACTCAGTGATTTTCTGATGAAACGATTCGGGCGAACACTGCAACGCTCAATTTACGGATACGATGGTGAAAAGGGATTGCACATCCTTTTGTTGGGCATCCTCTTTTATGTTTTTGGCACAGTCTCCGATGAGGCGATTAAGCGCTGTCGCCTTACTTGCAAATACGCCAAAGATTTAGGCAGTGTCGCCTCAGAACAGCGCAAGCGCATTGAACGTCTCAGTCAAAAAGTTGCCACAGAACAAGAAAAAATCTTTGGCGCAGATCGAGCCGATTTTGAGATGTTTATGCGGCTATGCGTCGTGGACTCAGTTTCAAAGAAAGTGCCCGAATATCCAGAAGAAGCTTTGGAGATTCTTCGCCGCCATGAAGAGGTTTACTCATGAATAAGAGTACGGCTCTTCTTGACAGCATGTCCTGCGTGGCAGTGTTCTTTCAAAACTTAAATAAGCCTTATCAAGTAGGTCGGCACGAGATTGACACTCTCGTTCACATCCTCTCTTTAGTTAAAGACTTCCGCTGTGAAGGAAAGACGATTTATCGCTTGGAGAATCTGCTAGCTATCTTGTTTTACCTTGCGATGAAAGGCGAACTGCATTCGTTTTACTACACGGCCGAATATGTCCGAATCAAGGAAGACGAATTTGTAAAACTAGGGCTTGTAGAAAAAGGGAAGCTCCCTTCTCACGATACGTTCCGTCGAGTCTTTGAAAAACTCGATGCCAATGGGTTGCGTGATGTATTCGTAGAGAAAATCCGGTATTTCCTTGAGAGGCTTGTCAAGCGTGACGAAACAGCACGAGACAAGAAGACCTTAATCTCTGGCGACGGAAAGACATTTAATGGTTCCGGCCGAGGTGAAGAAAAGAACCTGAATGTTTTTAACATCTTCGATGCCTCTTCGGATATCTGTGTTTCCTCAGTTCCCCTTACAAGCAAGCAATCGGAAATAAAAGAATTCCAGCGCATGCTTCCGAAGTACGATTTGAAAAACAAGCTCGTCACAGCCGATGCTCTGCACTGCCAGAGAAAAACAGCGGAAATCATTACAAAGAAAGGCGGCGGTTATGTCTTTACAGTGAAGAACAACCAGCAGCAACTTTTAGACGAAGTTACATCGGCTTTTACACGCGAGATTGGAAAGAAAACGAGCATCCATACAGGCGTAGCAGACTACGAGATACTTACCCTTAGAAAGGGTTACGTAGGCTGCGACTTCCCGAAACAGAAATCCTACGTGAAGATGGTCTCTTATAAGCGCAAGGGCCAACATGACTTTAATCCACAGCCCCAATACTTCATCACTTCAGAGACCAATTCCGAACTTATTGAAGAAGCCATCGATAACCGCTGGCAAATCGAAAACGGGCTTCATAAATTTAAGGACACATTCCTTGGAGAAGACAAGTGCGTCTTCTCCAATAAGAATGCCGTTAAAGTGATGGCGGTTATCAACAATCTGGTCTACTCGCTTTATCGCATTGCAAGCGCCATCCGTGGCGATAAATCGATGACCGAGACAAAGATCCGATACAAAGAAGATCCGCTATCACTGATAGCGACAGTGCTACCGCTTCTAGAAAAGGAAAACCTCTCCAAACTCATTCGAGAGAACATGCGGGGCAAACCCAAGGGCAAATAAGCCTCTCCAAGCCATCGAAACCTCACCCAAAGCGTGTCGATGTTCAGCCAAAGCCCGAAAAAAAAATTACGGGCTCAGGCTAAAATTCTGCGATTCTTCCGAATTCTTGGGACTGGAACCCTTGTTTTACTAGAGAAACTTTTTTAAGCATTGCGCTCGTGCGTAATGACTATGATTGTATCGCCTCAATAAAACTCAAAGAGGCAATCTTTCGGAAAGAAACAAAGAGAAGAATTTTTTAACAACTCCATTCTTTAAGAGATTAAATCCAAGGGGTTTGTGAGGAAAAACGTCTCTAACGGCAATCCCCCTTCGCCCACAATCAAAGAAATCTCTGGGTGAAACTTCTCGGCAAACTTCGCAAGCCCTTTTGCGCGCTTTTCGGCATTACTCTTAACCTCAATGGCGATGAGATTTCCCTTGATTCTCAAAACGAAGTCCACCTCATCATTTCCATCGCGCCAATACATCAGTTCGAAGTGACTCCGAAAACTTTGGCTCAGAAGATAAGCGCCAACAGCCGACTCAACGCAATGTCCCCAAAGTTCTGGCTTCTGACGAATCTCACGGAAACTTTGGTCGCAAAACGCCGCACAAAGTGCGTTATTCCACACCTGAAACTTCGGGATGCTCGCACGGCGCCGCGCGTGATCGATGGAAAACTTAGAAAGAGCGGCCAAGAGACCAGCCTCATTTAACTTTTCTATGTAACTGGCAATCGTTGCGGTGTTGCCTTTCCCTTGAAGCTCTCCCAAGAGCTTCGTTAAAGAAAGAATCTTTCCTGAATAACGAATTCCGAGTTCAAGGGTTCTTCTCAGTAGCGCAGCGTTAGCAATGCGATTGTCTTCAAAAATATCGCGATTAACAGTGGCTTCAACAATGGCGCTTTGCACATAGGCCTTCCAACGGTCTTCTTCTTTTGCAATAAAAGATGTGGGCCCAGGGAACCCTCCGAAAAAAATGAACTCATCGAGTGTAAGCCCATAGGCCGCTTTCATCTCCGAATACGTCCAATGTGTCATGCGGATTTCTTCAAAGCGCCCCATCAGGGATTCGCTTAGGCCTGAAACCATCAAAGCGCGTGAGGAGCCAAGGAGCAAAACCTTGATTGATCGGTTTTCTCGTGTATCTTCGTCCCACTCGCGCTTAACAATTTCGGAGAAGTTCTCAATCTTTTGCACTTCATCGATGGCTAGAACAACATCTTCTTTTGGGTGATTCTTCGCTTCAAGGCGCGCCGCGGTCCAACAGGAACTTAGCCACGCGGCGTCTCCTGCTAAAACCCTGTCAGCAGAAAAATAAAGCGTCGGGCACTGAAGGTTTTTCAGTACTTGCAGCACGAGCGTTGTCTTACCGACCTGCCTTGGGCCTAGAACCACTTGGATAAAGCGCCGCTTTTCCGCAAGCCGCTTCTTAATTAGATCAAATTCGCTTCGAACAAACATAAGACTTCCGAGATTTACGAGATATGCCTCGTAATTTTACGAGATGCCGCTCGTAAAATAAAGATTTCGAAGCCACTTCTTTTTCTCCCAATCCCTTGCTAACACTACGATTTGCAACAACTTTGTACGGTGCTTATCACGCGCTTTCGTTAAACTGTCGCCCATCAAGAATCTAGAGAACTAACTTTCCTTAGAAAAAACAGTCAATCGTGAAACTTTTATTTGATCTTTTTCCCGTTATTTTGTTCTTTGCGACGTTTAAATTCGCGCAAGGCGACCCAGAGGGGTGTTCGGCGTTTTTTGACGCAACCTTTGGTCTACCCTTTGATGCGGCTCAGGCGCCAGTTCTTGCCGCGACCTGTGTTGCCATCGTCGCTTCGCTATTGCAAGTCGCCTTTGTTTTGATGCGCGGGAAAAAGCCAGAGGTGATGCTCTGGATCTCATTGGCGGTCATTCTTGTTTTTGGAACGCTTACCGTTGTTTTACGAAACGAGATGTTTATTAAGTGGAAGCCCACCATCCTTTACTGGATTTTTGGTGCGATTTTGCTTTACGGAATTCTCTCTGGAAGAAACTTCATGACAACGCTATTTAAAAAGCAGTTAACGCTTCCCGAGGATTGTTGGAACACCATGCAAAAGGCCTGGTGCATATTCTTTGCATTGATTGGTTTAGTCAATCTCGCAGTCGCCTACGGCTGCTCGACTGAAACATGGGTTAACTTTAAAATGTTTGGATTGCTCGGCATCACATTCCTCTTTACTTTAGGATTTGGAATATGGGTAACAAAAAAGATGCCAGAAGAAAATGGACAGGAGGAAGACAAATGAAATTTTCGAAGTCCCTGATTTCTTTATGTGTATTAGGCGGATTCGCCCTGAGTGCGAACGCTGCTGTAACGGCCTTTCAAGTCAACGGCACAACCGTCAGTAAGGCCGACCAGGACGAAGTCATCGATGCACTCGTCAAACGCGGTGCCACACGGGACGCACAGCTTGAGCAGCGCGTGCGCTACATGCTCATTCGCGACACAGCGCTTTTGCAGCAAGCAAAAAACGCCAAGCTCGATAGAAGAAAGGATGTCAAAGACAACATCCGCAAAAGCACCGATGCCCTTTTAATTCGTACGCTCGTTTCCGATTGGATTAAAGCCAACCCGATTAAAGATAGCGAAGTGCGCGATCTCTACGAAAAAGAAAAGAAGGCCTGGGGTAACGAAGAAGTTTCCGTGCGCCACATTCTCGTGCGTGACGAAGCCAAAGCCAAGGAAGTCTTAAAGAAACTTCGCTCAGGAGAAAAGTTCGAGGCCTTAGCTAAGGAATACTCGATTGACACCGAGCAAAATAAGAATGCTGGAGGCCTCATTGATTGGACTTCGCCCGTTGTCTTTGATAGTGATTTTGCCGCAAGCTTTAAGAACTTGAAGCCAGGCAAGATGACAACGGAACCTGTGAAGACTCGCCTTGGTTGGCATGTTGTGAAACTCGAAGGGCGCCGTGCCGCACAGCGCTGGTCGAACTTTGATACGGTGAAAGCCTCTTTGACGCAGCTTATTACGCAGCAAAAGGTTCAGACCTACATCGACTCGATTGTCAATAAAGCGAAAGTCACTGACGCGAAGTAATCATCGAAATCCATGCCGCACGAAGAGCTTTTCCTCGGTGCGCTCCCCGCAGACTTTACACTTCCAGCCTGCGGCACGCGTACCGTTGTTCGTCCGATAACGGGCGCAGGATCTTCTGCGGCAATTGCCTCTCTTATCGAGAAGTCCCGGAAAGAAAAACGGCTACTCACGATCGTTTGCGCAGATGCTTCTGAGGCCCTGCGATTAAACGATGAACTCCCTTGGCTTGTTCCCGAGGCGCGTATTGCCCTCCTTCCCGATTGGGAAACGCTTCCCTACGATACGACGAGCCCACACGAAGCGTTGGTTAGCGAACGCCTTGAGACGCTCTATGAGCTCACAAACGAGGGCGACTGCACGCTCCTAGACGTTTTGATTGTCTCGGCCTGTTGCGCCGCGTTTCACTTTGCACCTCGCGAATTTGTGGCGAGCAACACCTTTTATTATGAAAAAGGCCAAAAGGTCAATCTAGAGGACTTGAAAGCGCTTTTGGTTGAAAGTGGCTACGCCAGAGTCGATCAAGTCTATGCTGCTGGCGAATTCTCCATTCGTGGTAGCCTCATCGATATCTTTCCGATGGGGGAAATTCACCCCTTTCGCTTAGATCTCTTTGATAACGAGATTGACTCAATACGCGTTTTCGATCCCGATACGCAGCGCTCGGATAAAGAAGTTTCTGTTATCCGCATTCTCCCAGGTCACGAATTCCCGATGGACGAAGAAGCGCTTAACTTTTTCCGAGAAAATTGGCGTAAGACCTTCGAAGGTGACCCCTCTCGCTCTTCGGTTTATACCGATACAACAAAGGGCTTTGCCGCGCCTGGCACCGAATACTACCTTCCGCTCTTTTTCGAAAAGACGGCGACTCTTGCCGATTACCTACCCAAAAACGCCATCGTTTTAACGCACGGGGACGTTGACGCTGCGATTAGTTCCTTTTTTAAAGAAACCGAAGAGCGCTACGAATTTTTGCGGCACGACAACGAACGGCCCGCCCTTAACCCCAAAGAATTCCTCTTAACGGCTCCTGCCTTTTTTTCTTCAATTGGCACCTTTTCTCGCATTCGCTTAGAAAGTAGCCCTTCAACGCTTCCAGACCTTTCGATTGAAAGGCGTGCGCAACGCCCCTTAGCCAAACTCGAAGGCTTTATTAACGCTTCTTTAAAAGAGAATC
>CAVCTI010000233.1:0-2411 GCA_963604755.1 Duodenibacillus sp.
TAAACCGTGTAGTGGTGATCGTATTTTTTCGAAAGAGAAGAAATGGAGATATTTCCAGTGGCCTTAAGAGTCTTTTCTGGAGCATTGATTGTCACAGTGGAAGACTGCGTCCCGGTGATAACGCCAGCGCTACCAACAAGCTTTAAATTCTTAGCCTCAAAATTCTTATTCACAGCCTGTGCGGCATTTCCAAGTAGGCCTGAAACAAAGCCCTGAGAGAGGCCTTTGAGGATGTTATCGACCTTAACCTTAAAGCTATCGACAGCTCCCGTGCGTGTTTGCGTATACATGCTTTCGCGCTCTGTCGTGTTATTGGAGGCGATGGTTAGCGTATTCGCAGCAAAGCCTGTTAGGCCCGTATTGATCGTTACCGACGAAGAACTGTTATGCTCGGTGTAGTTAATGGCAATTGCGCCATAGGCTTCTCTTTCTACACTCGCATCTGCCGTCGTGTTCACTCGGCTCGTATGCATGGAGGTGATTGAAACATCTCCGCCTGAAGTTAAACCCGTCTTTTGATTAAGCGTTATCGAAGCAGTGCTACCAATGTTGACACTGCTATCGGCTTTAAACTTAGCGTATGTAAAGGCAACGTGGCCTGGGTTTTTATCCTTACCGAGAGCCTCTGCAGCAACGGCGGAGACTGTGCCATTAAGGCTATCTTCGGCGGCAATCGTAAGGTCTGCCCCCGTAGTAAGAGACCCATTGATAACGACACTAGATTGCGTGTCAATCATCCCCACAGCAGCAGCTATTGCAGGGATCTTATCTGCCCCACTCGATAAAAGTTTTAAAAGTTGAACACTTGCAAAAGCCGCACCAATTTGTAGCCGTGTATCCGCGAGGGCTCGAATAGAGAGGTTCCCAAGAGCATTAATCGTAGCTCCCTTTGCTACAGTGACCGTAGAAGTCGTAGCGAGGTTACCGTAAGCAACATCTTCATTAATGCCTGTGATTGAACCAAACACCTTAGCGCTGAGGTCACCCACTTTCTGGAGAGCTCCGCCTTTTAGAACCTGGTTATCGGCTCGGGCTAAGATAGCAACGTTCTTATCAGAGTTAATCGATCCAGAGACTTCAATTGTGGCCTTAATCACGCCAGTATCTCTTACGCCATCAGTGATACCAGAAGCGAATTTCGGAGTCTCACCGCTTGTGTCGTAAGTACCATTACCAGCTAAAGCTATGACTGAAGCATCGCCTCGGGATGCAATTGAGCCAGCGATATTGACTTTTGCTTCAACTGAAGAGGCCTCTTTCGTATCCGTGCGTGCATAAAGAAGAATGTCGCCTGAGCCATCGGCTGAATCTTTCGCTTCAAGCGTGCCATCGACTCCGGCGTTAACGACTTCAAAGCCAGAGGAATCTTGAATATTCACTAACGAACGGAAATCGCTAAGCGCTCGTTGATTGGTAAGGCTCGCAGTCGAACCAATATGAATCTGTGAGGCGGCTAAGACAATCTTATTTCCCGTATTGATACTTCCGTTAACTGTGATGACGCCCGCATGGTTTAGCGGTACCGCTCCGCTTTGCATCTTGTTTAAAAGTGCGGATGTGACCTTATTAGAAATATCCCCTGTCCATTCTTTGTAAGCCTGCTCTGTAGGGACAAGTGCCGTGAGGCTTCCCGCATTGATGACACCCGTAGCGCCAACGGTCATACCGTTTGGTGTGACAAAAAAGAGATTGCCTCCGACATTACTTCCCTTAAGGCTATTGACCGTTCCATCAATATTGACAGACTGATTGACAAAGTTCACTAGGGAATTGGCATTGTTTGGAACAATGAGATTGGCGATGTTTCCGCTCTTGAGGTTGAACTTATCAAAGTGGTTAATGCCAATGCCTTTGTCGCCCTGGATGTGCGAAGTGGTAATTTTGGTGAGATTACCTGTGGTTTCAATCTTGGTATTAGTCCAATCTCGGGGTGTTGTAATTTCCGTTGCGCTTACAGCGGCATAGCTTGAGAGGCTCGCAAGGCCCAATAGAGAAGTAAGCCCCACAGAAACGATAAGTCGCTTTTCTGACTTTTCTTTTCCATGAGCACGCTGTGCTTCGTTCGTCACAATGAAACGACCGCGTGATTTATTCCATAAGACCTTAAAAATCTTATTCATTTAGTGCCCTTGTCCATTCATAGAAAACATACAGTAAATCGTTTTCCAAACCACGTTTTATTCTCGCACAGAACGCACCTTCAATGCCATAGAAGGCAACCTTGGGTTCTTCTCGGAATACGGGGAAAGAGCTCAAAAAACTTGACAAAAATAAAAATAGCAAATTAAAGGCACCTCCATCGTACGTTGTATCCGCAGTCTAGGGCGTACGCATACTAATTTGCTCCGTTTTGACCATCTAGCAGGACTTTCTGCCAACATTCGGCCGCTTTCTCAGCAGTACTTAAGAGC
>CAVCTI010000234.1:0-9772 GCA_963604755.1 Duodenibacillus sp.
GTGGCTCACGACAGCGGTGTAACCGGCCTTCTTAGCCATATCAATCGCTTCAAAGGTTTCCGTTAAAGTACCAATCTGATTGACCTTAATCAAAATTGAGTTAGCAACACCCTTTTCGATACCTTCCTTGAGAATCTTCGGGTTCGTCACAAAGAGGTCGTCGCCCACTAACTGGATCTTGTCGCCTAAGAGATCAGTTAAGTGCTTCCAGCCTTCCCAGTCGCCTTCGGCCATGCCGTCTTCGATCGAGATAATCGGGTACTTCTCAACCCAGCCCTTTAAGACGTCGGCCCATTCGGCAGCGCTCATCGATTTGCCCGTGCTCTTCGCGAGGGTGTACTTCCCATCTTCATAGAATTCGCTCGAGGCGCAGTCCAAACCGATGCAAACGTCGCGCCCTGGTTCAAGACCCGCGGCCTTAATCGCTTCGATAATGAGTTCGATGGCTTCTTCGTGGCTTTCGCACTTCGGAGCGAAACCGCCTTCATCACCCACAGCGGTACTCATACCCTTGGAGTTGATGATCTTCTTTAAAGCGTGGAAGGTTTCCGCTCCATAGCGAAGCGCTTCTTTGTATGTCGGGGCACCAACAGGAATAATCATGAATTCCTGAAGGTCAAGGTTATTGTTGGCGTGTGCGCCACCGTTGATAACGTTCATCATCGGAACGGGAAGTTGCACAGCACCCATGCCGCCGAAATAGCGATAAAGGGGCATACCTGTTTCTTCAGCAGCAGCGCGAGCCACAGCCATAGAAACAGCGAGGATGGCGTTAGCGCCCAAGCGGCTCTTATTGTCTGTACCATCCAAAGCAATCATTTTGCGATCGATGTAGGCCTGATCTGTGGCTTCCAAACCTAAAACCGCATCAGCGATTTCGCCATTGACGTGTTCAACGGCCTTTAAAACACCCTTACCGCCGTAGCGCTTGGGGTCCTTGTCGCGCAATTCGATGGCTTCACGAATACCCGTGGACGCGCCAGAAGGAACTCCGGCACGACCAAACGCACCGCTTTCCAAAACGACCTCGGCTTCGACGGTGGGATTACCACGGCTGTCGAGAATTTCACGACCGATAACACTAATAATTGCACTCATTTTTCTCTTCCTTAAGATTATTAAAGTAATTAAGTGGAGTTAATCAAATACTTCCGATTTAAAACGATTCTTCTAAATAAGGTTGCCCCTTTACTAACGCATCAATCGCTTTTAATTGAGCGAGTAACTCAGGCATTCTCTTTAAAACCACGCAATTGGGCCCATCGCTTTTGGCTTTCTCGGGCTCTGGATGCGTTTCCATAAATAATCCGTCAACACCAGTGGCAACGGCTCCTCGAGCTAAGACAGGAACAAAGCGGCGATCGCCCCCTGAAGAGGCGCCTTTGCCGCCAGGCAACTGCACCGAATGCGTCGCATCAAAGACAACGGGCGCGTTCGTTTCGCGCATAATCGCCAATGAGCGCAAGTCGCAGACGAGATTCCCGTAACCAAAGCTTGCCCCCCTCTCGCAAACCATAACGCAATCTTCGTTAAGTCCTGCTTCGCGCGCCGCTTCCCGCGCCTTTTCGACGACATGACGCATATCGTGGGGCGCTAAGAATTGTCCCTTTTTGATATTGACGGGTTTGCCGCTTTTCGCGCAGGCCCGAATAAAGTCGGTTTGCCGGCAAAGAAAGGCAGGTGTTTGAAGAACATCGACAACAGCGGCAACCTCAGGGACCTGCTCTTCTGTGTGAACATCTGTGACAACGGGTACGCCAATCTGCGCTCTGACTTTAGCGAGAATCCGTAAGCCCTCATCCATGCCAAGGCCTCTAAAACTTGTGCCCGATGTGCGATTGGCCTTATCAAAACTTGCTTTGAAGATATAGGGGATGCCAAGGGCATCACAGGTCTCTTTAAGGAACCCCGCGATATCAAGCGCCATCTGTTCGCCTTCGAGCACACAGGGACCAGCCATCAAAAAGAAGGGTTTCCGATTGCCAACTTCAAAATCGCAAAGTTTCACAATGACTCCGAAGATAAGAGGGTTTATTCAAAACCGCAATATTTTAGTCTAAAGAGAGCTCGCTTTTTCTCGAGGGCCTGATTCTTTTGAAAAATAATGCAACGCGCAATGTTCACTAAAGAATCAGCAAAAGCGTTGTTGCCACAGGGAAAACGGCAATCGCTGAATCCAAGCGATCGTAAAAGCCCCCGTGCCCAGGAAGGAGTTTCCCTGAATCTTTCACCCCGGCTTGCCGTTTTAGGTCCGATTCAAAGAGGTCTCCTGCGATAGAAACACTCACAAGAATCAAAACCATCAAAATGCCAGCAAAGAGCCCCACCGCGGTAAAGAGACGACTTGTCAAAACCATGTCGTGCGGTAAATAGATCCACGCGAGAATTGCGGCAATCAAGGCGCACCCGTAGGCGCCAGCGGCTCCCTCCCAACTCTTTTTGGGGCTAATGGCTGGAGCCATTTTGTGTTTACCAAAGGCAATGCCGAAAAAGTAGGCAAAGATGTCTGCGACCCAGACAATGGCAAAAACCGATAAGACCAAAGGCCAGCCGCCCTTACCCATTAGATAAACCATACTTAAATAAGCTGCGCTAACAAAAAAGACTGCCATCAATAGTGAGGTACTTTTTTTCAAGCGAAAGCCGACTTTCCTTGCATTAAAGCAAAGAGCCGTGATGGCTAGCCACATGCAAGTAACCAAAAGATCTAAGGTAAGAAGAACGAAACCTGCGGGATTGATCGCCTTGTGGGCGATATAGGCCATCGGGCAAAAAAGGACAAAAGAAAAAATAAGAGAAGCGCTTTGAGAAACTTTTTCGATGCGAAGCCACTCGTAGAATGTGATAGCAAATGCGACAGATAACGCAAGTAAGAAGGCCTCATTGGATAGGTAAAGGGTTCCGACAATAATCGCCAATAAAACCAAGGCCGTAAGAACGCGTTGCAGTAACATTGTTATTTGCTCTCCTTTAAGAGGGTTTCGGCTTTAACTTGGTCTCCTGTGCGACCAAAACGCCTTTCGCGCCCTGCGTACCACTGTAAAGCGCTATCGAGGTCGGCTCGTGAAAAATCTGGCCAAAGCCTCTCGGTAAACCAAAGCTCAGCGTAGGCACTTTGCCACAAAATAAAGTTTGAGAGGCGGGACTCACCGCCCGTGCGAATCATCAAGTCCACCGGTCCCGATTCGCGCATAGAAAGGTGCGATTCAAGGGCTTCAGCTGTGACGGGAACCGCTTCAAGTGAGGCTTTGGCTGCAGCCTGAGCAATATCCCAGCGGCCGCTATAGTTTGCGCACACATTAAGCTGCATGGCACTAGCGTCTTTTGTGAGGGCCTCAGCTTGAAAAATGGCGTCTTGAAGCTCTTCTGGAAGCGCTTTTGTGTCTCCCACAATACGAAGGCGAACACCAGCATCAGCCAAAGGATTTGCTTCTCTTTTGAGGCCAGTGACGAAAAACCGCATCAACGCAGAAACTTCAGCGGCGGGTCGATTCCAATTTTCTGAAGAAAAGGCAAAGACACTTAAATGGCGAACCCCGAGTTCTCGGGCATGGGTAATCACGGCGCGAAGTGTTTCCATACCGCGACGGTGCCCCTCAACGCGAGGCATAAGGCGAGCCTTGGCCCAACGGCCGTTACCGTCCATGATGATGGCGATATGATTGGGTAATGTATTTGCCATAAGATACGAAAAAGGATTCGCCCTAAGACACTTTTCTTTCGAGCGAATCCATCGACTCCTTAAGAAGATGACTAAATCGTCATCACTTCTTTTTCTTTATCGGCGACAAGAGCGTCGACCTTCGCGATGTAGTTGTCGGTTAAGGTCTGTACGTCTTTACTTGATTTCTTTTCTTCGTCTTCGCTGATTTCTTTGTCTTTGAGTAAGCGCTTGACAGCGTCATTGGCCTCGCGACGAAGATTGCGGATTGCCACTTTTGCGTCTTCTCCGTCACCACGGACAACCTTCGTTAATTCCTTGCGGCGCTCTTCAGTCAAAGCGGGAAGCGGAATGCGAATCACATCGCCATTTGTCGCAGGATTGAGACCCAAATCGCTAGCGAGAATCGCTTTTTCGATAAGCGGAATCATCTTGCGGTCCCAAGGCTGAATCGTGATAGTGCGTGCGTCGCTTACGCCAAGGTTTCCGACCTGCGAAAGTGGCGTCGGTGTTCCGTAGTAATCCACTGTTAAGTGATCGACAAGCCCCGTGGAGGCACGGCCCGTACGCATCTTCTTGAAATGGTCTTCAAGCGTTTCGATCGAACGCTTCATCTTGTATTCGGTGTTTTTCTGGATTTCACTAATCGTAGCCATAATTAACTTCTCCAATAAGGCAAGGGAGTTTTTTCACGCTTCACCCACACTATACGTGAACCAAGGTACCTACGTCTTGGCCTAAGACAACACGACGCAAAGAGCCCTTTTTACGAATTGAGAATACTTTGAGTAAGAGTTTTTGGTCACGACACAACGCAAACGCTGTAGCGTCCATGACTTTTAATTGCTTAAGCATCGCTTCATCAAAGGTGATTTCTTTGTAAAGAGTGGCATCGGGATTCTTTTCTGGATCATCAGAATAGATCCCATCGACTTTGGTCGCCTTTAAAACAATGTCTGCGCCAATTTCTGCGGCGCGAAGGGAAGCGGCCGTGTCAGTTGTAAAAAAGGGATTCCCGGTGCCCGCACCAAAGATAACGACTCGACCCTTTTTAAGATGACTTAAAGCTTTACCGCGAATATAGGGTTCTGCGACTTGATCGAGTTTGATTGCGCTTTGAACTCGTGCATCAACCCCTGAATTGCGTAGGGCATCCTGCAAGGCCATCGCATTCATCACCGTAGCGAGCATTCCCATGTAGTCGCCTGTGGCGCGGTCCATACCAGTGGAGCCAAGTGCTACACCGCGAAAGATGTTGCCACCTCCAACAACGATGCCAAGCTCGACACCTAAATCCACAACGTCCTTAATATCTGAAACGATTTCTGAGAGCGTCTCTCGATTAATGCCGAAGGCATCATCTCCCATCAGGGACTCACCAGAAAGCTTCAATAGGACGCGTTTGTATTTGGGCTGCTCGGCTTGTGTTGTCATCTCTCTCTCCATTTGAAGCCCGAGTCCACAAAGCGCAAACTACCCCGAGCCAATTTATCGTATTGGAGCGGATTTTAATTCAAAAGAAAGAGGCAAAAAGAGAAAAATGAGAAACCTGAAACAGGGCGTTTCAAAAATTAGGATTGGATTCTTACGCTTGTCAGGCAATTGCGGCCTATGACACACAATTTTGTGAAGTAAATCTGGCTAGAGAAAGGCAACTGTCAACAAAAATAGGCCAATTTGAAAAAAACCACTCACTTTCTGCTATGGCAAGGTCATTGAAATAAATAGACTTTTTAGACAAAAATCTAAAACTTGAGGGTTTATGGATTATAATCCCAAAAAACTTAATGATTTATGGATTACGAACCTAAAAACTGCCTCTTTTAAGTTACCCAAGACACAAATCATGGAAAACGTCCATTACATTTCGCGTCTAGCCGAGGGAAATCTCCTCGATTTCGGGAAAACCCATCGCGCCAAAATTTTGCTCGGACCAAGACAAGTTGGAAAAACGACGCTTCTTGACCATCTCACGGCTCAGGACCGTCGACTCTTACTCACGGCGGACGACCCCAAAGATTTTGCGCTCCTCACGAATCTACGTGAAACAACCGAGTTAAAAGATCGTTTCTCCACCATCATTATCGATGAGGCACAACGCATCCCTGAGGCCGGCCAACTCATTAAAAAGCTTATCGACACAAACAAAAAAGGGGTTCACATCTATATCACGGGGTCAAGTGCCCTCATGCTAGCGAGTCGTGCGAAAGAATCGGCTGCGGGGCGCTTTGAAACCACGCAACTGTGGTCACTGTCGCTTGAAGAGCTCGCGCGCGATGCCTCTTGGATCGAAGTTAAACGGTCGATTGAAACTCGAATGATTTTCGGGATGCTTCCAGGAGTCATTAATGAACCCCAAAAGGCTCGGCAGTACCTTTTGGATTTTGCTGATTCAGCGCTCTACACAGACCTTTTTAGTTTGGCAGAAATGCGTAAACCCACGGACCTCGTTCGGCTTTTGAAATACTTAGCCTACAACATAGGATCCGAAATCCGCTACGGCTCAATTGCGCGAGAACTTAGCATTGAAAATAGAACCATCGAGCGCTACGTCAATCTACTCGAAGCGGCCTTCATTGTTCAGGTCGTCCCTTCTCTTTCAAGAAACCCGTCAAAGGAACTGCGTCTAAGTAAGAAAATTTACTTTTGCGATAACGGGATTCGCAATGCGCTGATTCGAGACTTTTCTCCCCTTGCAACGCGTAGCGATGCAGGAGCTCTTTGGGAAAATCTCTTTTTCACTGAGCGACTTAAGTATCACGCTAACCGAAACGATGGCGCCCAAATTTACTTTTGGCGCTCAAACGCTAAACACGAAGTCGATTTTCTTGAGTTGCTCGATGGCAAAGTTTCTGCTTTCGAGTGCAAATTAAAGGAAACAAAGAAAACAACGTCGATTCGTGCCTACGAAAGAAACTATCCAGATAGCTCCGTGAAGATTGTCACACCCGACACAATCGACGCGTTATACGAACCTGAGAATACGCCATTGGCGTAGTGGAAATTTTCCCGCAAAGGCTTGCGCGTCAGGGTGCAAGCCTTGCGAGAAGCGAGATGGAGTCTATCTTTCTGCAAAAAGCTTGAGGTTGGCCTTGTCGCTTCCTAAGAGCGGTGCAATCTCTTTTTTGAAGTCACGCACATCAGGTAGCCTCTTAATCGCCTTGTAGAGCGCCTCGGTGCTTTCCTCAGGCAAAACCATTGAAACGCTCGAGAAGAACTTCTTTTTCAGTCCCTCTTCTGAAACGGGGTTTCTCGGATCACCCAAGGGAATAGCAACGTGCTCACGAAGCGTCTTTCCATCACAAAGAACCACATCGAGCGTTGGCTCCTCGTCATCGGCCTGAGACTTATCGATGACAAAACGAATCTTATCGATCATGCTGACGATTTCAGGATTCTCGCGGCACTTGGCAGAGAATGACGCCAAAGAGGCGTCTCCATAAATGATGTCAGCAGAAAGCGAATACGGAATCGATAGTTGCGCACGTGTCATCGGAGCCGTTGCCTTGTGCCCACACATCCCGTAAACGAAAGGATTAATCGTCACAATCAGATCTCTGATTTCTTCCTTTTTAAACCCGTACTTCGCACGTAAGGCATCGTAGGCGTCAATCACAGAGTGCGTTGATCGGCACGAGG
Organism: Duodenibacillus sp.; assembly: GCA_963604755.1. Taxonomy (GTDB): domain Bacteria; phylum Pseudomonadota; class Gammaproteobacteria; order Burkholderiales; family Burkholderiaceae_F; genus Duodenibacillus. The sequence continues at coordinate 7,301 of CAVCTI010000234.1, forward strand.
CGTGCGGCTTAATGGAGACCCGTCGAATGCGCCAATTGCTCCCAAGTTCTCTTGTGTAGGCTTCCGGCACTGACGAAGTCGGTGCAAAGCTATGGTTAAACCCACCCCAGACCTCTTCGAAAATCTGCTCGGGTCCCGTAAACCCGTTTTTCGCTAAAAGAGCACTTAATACACCACCGTAGGCGGCATGCCCTGCGTGAAGTCTCTTATTCATCGCCCCATCGTGCACACAAGCCCAAAGGCCTGCGGAAAAAGATGAGGCAATGCCAAGAGCCATCTGCGTTTGATGTTCGTCAAGCTTTAAGATTTTGGCAGCCGCTGCCGCTGCTCCAAATGGACCACAGGTTCCTGTTGAGTGGAAACCTGCCTTGTTATGCGGTTCGTACGCACCACAGGCTTCCAACGGGCGGCGCGCCACGTCATAACCAATGGCAACAGCTGCAATAAAGTCTTTACCTGTTACAGGCACATCGCTAATTTCACAGGTGGCAATGGCAGCGGGAAGCACAACGGCTCCCGAATGATCGCATCCGCCCGTATCATCGAGCTCAAAGGCGTGACTTGCCGTGCCGTTAATCAGCGCCGCATCTGGCGCCCAAAGTTTTCTTTCTGTACCCCAAACACCGGCTAAAACATCCGTTAGAGCTCTTTCTGGCAATGTCTTTCGCAATATCGCGGCTTCAGCAGAAATCGCCCCAGCGACACCGGCGGCAATGGAATCAACGATATGAACGAGCGTCTTTTCTGCAATTTCTTTCGGAAGACTCTCGTAGGTGCTTTCTACGCAAAACTTAGCCAACGTGATGCTTTTGAATTCAGTCATAATCTTTTTCCAGTCCATAATAGAAATCATGCTAGAAGTTCGAACTTCTAGCATGACTTATGTGCAAATGAAACTAGCAGAAGACAGCGTACAACAGGCAACCTGCCGCTGTGCCGCTAACGATATGCACGATGCCTGCAATGATATAGGAGTGATTCACAACCCACGAGCCCAAATGCGTCGTTCCCGTTCGATCAAAGGAGCAGCATCCAATCTGTGCGCCTCCTGGAATAATGAAGTCGCCACAGGTACACGGATAAAGCGCCACAAGGAAAAGCGGATCAATTCCGATGGCAGCTCCAATTGGCATGAGAGCGACAACGGTCGCTGATGGACTCAAAATAACAGCCGAGAAGAAAAAGAGTACGGCACCAAATAAAAGCGGTGTTGACTCAGCCATCGACTTAAAGAGCGCAATAAACTGCGAATCGTAGGCATCAAAGAATGTTCCCGTAAGCCAAGAGACACCAAAGACACCGACCACACCAATGAGACCGGCACGAAAGACCGAGCCGTCGGCAAACTTATTGCTCGGAACCTTACAAAAGATGATGATAAAAAGTCCGCAGCCGAGCATAATCATTTGAATTAGGCTCGGAATCGGCAATGTTGAGACCTTGGAACCGACCTGCCAGGCGGGTAAAAGCGACTTAAAGGAGCCGAAAAGGAGAACGGTAGCTACGCCAATACCGAAGATAATCACAGAAAGAAGAACGTTGCGCTCGATTTTGGTCTTTGTCGTGCCTTCTGTCTTTTTCAGATAAAGCTCAGAAAATTCGCCGTTGGCCACGCGACGCTTAAATTCTGGGTCATCTTCGAGTTCACAGCCCTTCCAATAAACCGCAAGGCAGGTGCAAAACGTTGCGAAAATAAAGGCAGGAACTGAGATGGCCAAAATGCCAATCAAAGAAACGTCATACGGAGAAAGAGCAGCAACAAGAGCAGCGGTTGCCGCACTCATCGGGCTTGCCACCACGGCAATTCCAGCTGAAATCACTGAGGCTGCAATTGGTCTTTCAGGACGAACCTTGGCTTGCGTAGCCACTTCTGCGACAACAGGGTAGACCGCAAACGCCACATAGGCTGTGCCAACAAAAATAACAAAAAGCGAACAGACAAATGGCGCAACAAAAGTAATGGCCTCGGGTTTTCTTCGAAGCATCCATTCGGCAGCACGCACGAGAAGATCTAAACCGCCCGCGCCCTGCAAAATAGACGTACAAGCGATAACAGCCACAATAATCAGGATGGTCGAAACCGGAGGCGAACTCGGCTTAAGACCGAAGAAAAGCACCAAAATACAAACGCCAAAACCACCAGCGGCACCAAGACCAACGCCGCCAAAACGCCCACCCAAACCGATACAGAAGGCGCAGACAAGAAGCTGCATCCAAAAATTGATATCAGTTTCCATGATAAACCTCCAAAAAAGTGAAAAAAATCCCTCTAGGAGGCGTTTAGAGAAGAAAACGCCTCTTAGAAATCCAGTGTTTATTGATTAGTTGATTAGTCTTTACTTAAGAAAGTTCGCCTCACGATTGAGAACAACTTGAGCCTCGAGTAGCTGCTTTTGAACAGCCACGGGTGCCGTTCCGCCGTAGGACTTACGAGCGGCAACGCAGGTTTCAAGTTTGATAGCATCGCGGATA
>CAVCTI010000235.1:0-2160 GCA_963604755.1 Duodenibacillus sp.
TGTCCACACCTTCTAATCTGATTTCATCAAGTTAGTTGATATCGTTTCTAACCCCGTCTCATTTCCCTGAGGCGGGGTTTTTGCTGCAAAGAGAGAACTAATGCCACGCCCACATCGCAGAGAATGGTACAGCGTAGAGACCATTTCCTATGCTTAGCAAATCTTTTCCTGCGTAAAGCACAATGCCAACAAAATTGTGCACTTGTTGCGAGAACCATCGAAGATGTCTAAAGTCATCAGAATTAACGGATTCTGCCGCCTTAATTTCAATACCAAGATAGAGATTGTTTTCATCTCGAATAAGAAAATCAATTTCTTGGTTGTTCCTATTTCTCAAATGATGCACTGACCATAATGCATGTAAATCCGCCTCGGCCATTATTTGCGCATACGCCCACGTTTCAACGAGCTTGCCTCCTTCGTTAGCCATCTTCTCTTGACTCGCTAGCAGATTCTCTGGCGTATAAATCTTAAGAAGATGTGCCATAAGTCCGCTATCGGAGATAAAAATCTTTGGCGTCTTGCTTCCGATTCGGTAGTCTTTAGATTCCCATGCGGGCAACTCATCAATAAGAAACATCGATTGAAGAGCATTGAGATAAGTCGTAATTGTCTGGGCATTGCCTTTTAATTTGCGACAAATGTCTTGGATGTTAAGTGGTTTACTGGAGTAAGCAGCAAAAATCTCCAGTAGCCTTTCTAAGTCCTTATAGCGTCTTAAGTCCCACGTTTTTGTGAGGTCATAGAGAATCTCTGAGTCGACATAGCCTTTGAAGTACGTGTTTCGCTCTTCTGGGCTAAACCCAAATGTTTGAGGATAACCGCCTTCAATTGCCCAACTGTAAACTCTTCGACGAGAACAGGGCTCAAACGCTGAAGTTTTGGGAAAACGTTCGTTAAAAGCATTCTGAAGAAAGACGGGATTTGCCCCAAGTTTTTCCGCGCGCGAGAGCGTGCGAAGTCGTAGCACTACGACTCGTCCCGTAAGAGAATCTGCATTCTCTGCAGAAGGAAGTTTCCTGTAATCAGCCGACCCCGTTAAGATAAATTGTCCTGGGTGATTATCTTCATCAACGTGGCGCTTTACTTCAGAAATAAGGGAAGGAGCCTTTTGGATTTCGTCAATAACAAGACAACTGTCTTCATGTTGATTCAAAAAGAAATGAGGGTCCCCACGGGCAGCTAACAATGTTGCTGCATCGTCCATCGTGACAAATTGTGAGGGTATTGGGCATTGCTCCCTCACTAGCGTTGTTTTCCCGCTCTGTCGAGCCCCTACGAGCAAAGCCGCTCTCTGGAAAGAAAGACCTTTTGTAAGAGCTGCTGTTAGCCACCGTGAAATTGAGTCCATGATTAATCCATCCTGAGTCTTGGGTCAGTAAAAGTCTACACTTTAAGCAAGAAAATTTCTACAACAATGATTAGCAAATCTCTACACCAGAAATCGGAAAATCTTCACAGCAGAGACAAAAATCCGACAACTCTCGAAGCAAAGTTTTCTCTTATTTTTGCTAGCGGAATTTCCTCAATTAAACACACCTATTCCTCCAAGATCTATTCGTAGGTCTTGCAAATGGGAAGGAGCAAAGCGGTCGTTAACGCCGCTTTAGATTACTTTAATTAAAGGAAATTTCTATCATGAAAAAGACATTAATCGCTGTTGCCGCGCTTTCCGCGATGGCCGCTTCTGCGATGGCTGCGAACGTGACATTGTCCGGCGTCGTTGACTTTGGCTTAAACTATTCGCATGTCAAAATGACAAATGAGGATGCAACTAACTCCTTCACAGCGAAGTCTGGTCAGAACTCTGGCTCCCGCTTTATGTTTAAGGGCTCTGAAGACCTCGGTAACGGCGTTGAAGTTGGTTTCCAATTGGAAAATGGCTTTAACTCTGATGATGGCACGCTTTCTAGTGCTAATCGTATTTTCCATCGTGAAAGCCGCCTCTACGCGAAGACACCATTTGGCACATTGCACTTTGGTCGCTTCGGCGGTTTAGATGCTGGAACGGGTTCTCTTTCTATCTTTGGCGGCAGTGACCTTGCAGCTTTCGGCACGAACTGGGCTGATACTGTCGGTAAGACAACCAATATCCTTGTTGGTTTATCCTCTCGCTATGACAACTCAATTGCATACCAGTCCCCGACTTTTGCTGGATTT
>CAVCTI010000236.1:0-3234 GCA_963604755.1 Duodenibacillus sp.
TGCCAGAACACATGAAAGCGCTTGAAGAGCACAAAATTGATCCAATCGATATCGTTTGCGTGAATCTGTATCCGTTTGAGCAAACGATTGCTCGCCCCGATTGCACATTTGAGCTTGCTATCGAAAATATCGACATTGGTGGTCCGACGATGATTCGTGCGGCAGCAAAAAATCATGAATCTGTTGCTGTCGTCGTTGATCCCAAGGACTACAAGCGCGTTATCGATGAGATTAAAGCCAATGGCGAAGTTAGTGCCGCAACGCGTTTGGATTTGGCTAAGAAAGTCTTTTCTCACACCGCGCGTTACGACGCAGCGATTTCGAATTACTTAACAAGCCTCGATGAAGAGAAAAAGCCCACGAAGAAATTCCCCGATGTCTTTACCCGTCAGTGGGTCAAGGTTCAGGATATGCGCTATGGAGAAAATCCCCATCAGAAGGCCGCTTTCTATAAAGAACACAATGTCGCGCCTGGCCTTTTAGCTGGCTACACACAGCTTCAAGGTAAAGAGCTCTCCTACAACAACATCTCCGACAGTGACGCGGCCTGGGAAGCAGCACGAAGCTTCACAGCTCCTGCCTGCATCATCATGAAGCACGCCAATCCTTGCGGAGCGGCGGTGGCGATGTCAGTGTTCGAAGCCTATAAGAAAGCTTTCTCGTGCGACCCGAAGAGCGCCTTCGGTGGCATCATCGCTTTTAACCGCGAAGTTGACGACAAGACCGCTACAGAAATCGGCCATCAGTTCGCTGAGGTTGTGATTGCTCCCTCTTACACAAAAGAAGCCCTTGCTGTTTTCGAGCAAAAGAAGAACCTTCGCGTTCTTATTGTCGCTAATGGCGCCACACACAATGATTACGAATTCAAGCGTGTGGGCGGTGGCCTTCTTGTTCAGACACCTGATATTCAACTTTGCTCAGAAGATGCGCTTCGCGTTGTCACAAAGAAGCAGCCAACATCTGAGCAAATTGCCGATATGATGTTTGCTTGGAATGTCGCTCGCTTTGTGAAATCCAACACGATTGTTTATGCCCGTAGCGGCATGACTCTTGGTGTTGGCGCAGGACAGATGAGTCGCGTGGATTCGGCAAAGATTGCTGCGATGAAAGCAGAAGAATTTGGTCATTCGTTACAGGGTTGTGCGGTCGCTAGTGATGCGTTCTTCCCATTTAGAGATGGTCTTGATGTTGTGGTCGATCACGGAGCGACAGCTGTGATTCAACCTGGTGGATCGATTCGAGATTCTGAGGTTATCGCCGCCGCTGACGAACGCGGCATCGTGATGGTTTTTACTGGGGAACGCCACTTTAGGCACTAGAAACGGAAACTTAAAGGGAATTTTATGCGAGAACTTCATCGCGTAAGCCGCAGAGGCCTTATTGCAGGAACAGTTGTTTTAGGGGCTCTCTCGGTTGCGCCAAGAGCGTTTTCTCAGTTACAGATTCGGATTATGGGCGTTGGGGCCAATTGCTTACCGATTGGCCTACAGCCGATGAATGGGTCGACGGAAACTGGGATTGATATTTTCTCGGTTGTCGGCTCTGACTTAGAAAGAACAGGAGCCTTTCGCTTGGTTCATTCTTCTCAAGAGGCATCTCTTGAAGAGGCTCTTCGCCCGAATCTACAAGTCTGGCAAGAGCTTGGAGCCAATGTGATGGCAACGGGCTCGATTGCGCAAACGATCGATGGGCGTTTTGATGTGCGCTACAGGCTTTTTGACTGTGCAAAAGAGTCCGAAGCGTTAGACGAAGCGACATTCGTTGTCGCGAGCTCGCAGTTGCGACTTTGCGCACACCGCATTGCAGACCGTATCTACGATAAGTTAACAGGTAACGGCGCGATGTTTGCCTCTCGCTTAGCTTATGTCGTGCAGTACGCATCCAATCATTACGAATTGATTGTTGCCGATAGCGATGGTGCCAATCCCAAAGCAGCCCTAAAGAGCACGGAAGCGATTATTTCTCCTGCGTGGTCTCCTGACGGTAAGCAACTCGCTTACGTTTCTTTTGAAGAAAATAAGCCCGTCGTTTACGTGCATACGGTAGCCACCGGCCAAAGAAGACTCGTTGCCAATTTCCGAGGTAATAACTCTGCTCCTGCTTTTAGCCCCGATGGGAAAACGATTGCTGTGGCGCTTTCGCGCGATGGGTTTACGCAAATCTATTTGATTAATTCCGATGGGACAAAAGTCAGGCGCTTAACGCGCTCTTTTGCCATTGACACGGAACCCGTGTTTTCTCCTGACGGAAAAGCGCTTTACTTTACAAGCGATCGAGGGGGAACGCCTCAGGTATATCGGCAAAACCTCGAGACAGGGGAAGTCAATCGCATGACCTTTAACGCAGACTACGCGGTAAGCCCTGCGCTCGATTCAACAGGAACACATTTAGCTTACGTCACGCGAATCGATAGTCGGTACCGTGTTGCATGCATGAATCTAACGACAGGAGAGGAACTCATTCTTTCCAAAACCGATTTGGATGAAAGCCCGTGCTTTTCTCCCAACGGTCGCATGATTGTGTACGCTAGCGAAGAAAATCGCCGTGGCGTATTGGCCACAGTAAGTGTCGACGGGACAACAAGCACGCGCCTGATGGGGCCGACGGGTGATATTCGTGAGCCCACGTGGAGTCCTTTGATTGAAGAGTAGGGCCGCTAGGAAGTAATTTGTAACAACGGCCTATGCCGTAGGGCTGTAAGATTCGGATGCAATCTTTTTTATGTTGTGGAGATAAAGAGAAGTGAAAAAAATCTCTTACTTAGTCGCGGCCGCTGCCGCAACAATGCTTTTAGCTGGCTGTTCGAGCGTAAGCTTAGATGAATCGGCTAAAGAAGGAACAACACAGACGGCCTCTAGCCGAGCAGGGGCTTTATCGATTAGCCCAGAGGCTCTTGCCAAAGATAAGAGCGTCTATTTTGCATTCGATAGCTACACAGTTGAATCGCGCTACTACAGCACAATCGACCGTCAGACGCGAGCCATGATGGCTAATCCCGCTTTGAATGCTCGCATCGAAGGTAATACCGATAGCCGCGGTAGTCGTGAATACAACTTAGCTCTCGGCCAAAAGCGTAGCGAAGCCGTTAAGAGCCTAATGCAAATCCGCGGTATTTCCGCTAAGCGCTTAGAGGCTGTGAGCTTTGGTCGCGAACGTCCGATTGCTCACGGTGAAAACGAAGAAGCGTGGGCGAAGAACCGCCGCGCGGATATTGTGATTACGAAATAAGTGCAC
>CAVCTI010000236.1:3244-7125 GCA_963604755.1 Duodenibacillus sp.
CTTTTGGGGGGGGCATTGCCGATGATGGGGTTTAAGCGGGCCGCTTTGGCTCTTATGGTTGGTTCGACTTTGTTGGTCGCCAGTGGTGTGACTTCCGCGTTTTCTGACGATGAGGCGCGTCGCGCCATTTTGGATTTGCGCGAAAAGTTAAATGCCACACAAAACGCACAGCTTGAACTCACAGGGCAAATCGAACTGCTTCGTAGTCAAAACGCTGAGCTCACAGGCAAAGTCGAAAAGCTCACGCACCAGATTAGCCTTTCGCAGCGCTCGGCCCGTGATCTCTTCACAAGCCTTGATAAGCGACTCGCGGCGATGGAATCGCACGTGGAAAAGGGAGAGAACGGTGAAACTTTCACTGTGGTCCCTGAAGAAAAACGCCGCTACGACTTGGCACTTGAACTCTTTGCCGAAGGCTCCTACGAAGATAGCCAAAAGCTTTTGGAATCCCTTGCGACAGACTTCCCGAAGTCCGGTTACATTGCCAACACCCTTTACTGGTTAGGATGCGCCTACTACGTTCAAAATAAGTTAACGCTTGCGTCGGCGACGCAAAAGAAACTTGTTAAACGTTGCCCGAACAGTTCTCGTGTACCCGAGGCGATGCTCTCGTGGGCCGCAGCTGAAGAGCGCTTAGGGCACCCCGATGAAGCTCGGCGCATCTTAGGCGACGTTGTGAAAAAGCACGGCGCAACCGAAAGCGCCAAAACAGCTAAAGAGCGCTTAAAGGCTTTGGGACCAGCGCCAAAAGCGACTCCCAAAAAGAAAGTCTCAGCTGCAAAGAAGTAATCCGTGAGCGCAAATAACGACGATTTCACTGAAACCTTGCCCGAAGGTTCTTCGGATTCAACGCCCGACGTTGTCGATGGCGTTGCGGTGGCGCGTCTTTATGGGGAACCGCTTTTTAAGGTTCCAGATGGTTTGTACATTCCGCCCGATGCCCTAGAGGTGTTTCTCGAGAGTTTTGAAGGGCCATTAGATCTTTTGCTCTATCTCATTCGTAAGCAAAAGTTCGATGTAATGAATGTTCCGATGGCGCTTGTGACCGAGCAGTACATGGGCTATGTGGAACTGATTCGCAAATCAAATTTAGAGCTTGCCGCTGAATACCTTGTGATGGCAGCGTGCTTAATGCAGATTAAGAGTCGCCTTTTATTGCCTGTCACACGAATCGACGAAGGCGAAGAGGTCGAAGACCCGCAAGCAGAATTAGCGCGCCGCCTGCTTGAATATGAAAAGATGAAACTTGCCGCTCGAGAAATCGATGCGATTCCAAGAAACGGTAGAGACTTCTGGAAGGCCTTTGTCCTTATCGAGCAAACACAAAATAAGGTGCTTCCGAATGTGAGCGCTGAGGACCTTGCCCGAGTCTGGGCTGAGGTGCTTGCCAATGCCCAATTGCGAGGAAATCACAGCATCTCTCGGCAAGAGCTTTCTGTGCGTGAATTCATGACAAAGATCTTAAGGCGTCTTGGAGAAAGCGCTTTTGTTGAATTCCAAGATCTCTTTGAAAAGGGTAGCGGTGTTGAGTACGCCATCGTTAACTATTTAGCAATCCTTGAGTTGGCGAAAGATGGCCTCATTGCTCTAACACAAGCGGTTCCCTTCGCTCCGCTTTATGTGGCGCGTGTTGCGCCAAAGGGGCAATGATGAGTTGTAAGTACTGCGCTATGTATGTAAGCCGCGCTTTAAGCGGCGTCGAAAACTTCAAAAAAGCTTGCGAACTGCTTCACTTTGACCCGAAGAAAAAAGAAGACGAAGAAGCCATCGTCAAAGCCTTTGCTGCAATCGGGCAATTTGGCACGATTCGCTTGGCCCGCGCTTTTCCGTGGGTGACCAATGAAGAAGACTTTCACATGGTTACCCTTGTCGGATTGCACTTTTATTGGATGCTTCTTGATGCGTGGGAAGAAATCCGAGAAAAAGAAACCGTGCAAAAAGCAAAGCCCTCCGCTTTATGACGCCGACTCTTTTTCGGCGCATCAGTCTTTTACTTCTTGGCATGTTTTTGATGGCGCTTGGCATTGCCGCCCTTGTTAGCGCCCGTGTTGGCACAACGCCCGTTTCTGCCCTTCCTTTTGTCTCAGGAGAAATCTTTGGCGTCTCTCTTGGGGTTGCCACGTTTTTTGTGAACGTTGTCTTCGTGGGGTGTCAGATTCTCGTGTTGCGTCGCCGCTTTCGCGCGATTAGTCTTGTGCAAATCCCGCTTGTGTTTCTCTTCGGTCTTTTTATCGATATCAATATGCACTGGGTCGGGATTTTCTTTGGCGAAAACTATGTGCTCAATCTTTCCTTGAGTGTTTTCTCCAATATCTTTTTGGCGCTGGGCCTGATTGCACTTTTAGCGGCAGATATTTCCCTGATGCCCGCTGACGGCTTTGTGCTTGCGCTTGCGCTGGCATTTAAAGGCAACTTTGGAACGCTCAAAATTGCCTTTGATGTGACAACGGTGATTTTCTCGGCGCTTCTCGGTTTCCTTATTTTCGGAGCCCCCATTGGAATCCGTGAGGGAACGCTAATCTCTGCCTTTTTAGTGGGCTATCTCGTTAAGAAACTGAGTCCTGCGATTCGCCCACATTTGTGCCGCTTTTTAAAGCAATCTTAAGCGAGATTTTGAATCTGTTCGCGCATCTGTTCAATCGCTAATTTAAGTGTCAGTGACGTATCGGTCATTTCGATAGCGGCGGCTTTCGAGCCCAAGGTATTGGCCTCGCGATTGAGTTCTTGCATCAGAAAATCAAGCTTACGACCCACGGATCCCCCAGTAGCCAAAATATGACGCACTTCCTTGGTGTGCGTTAAAAGCCGATTCATCTCTTCGTCGACATCCATCTTCAAGGCATAAAGCGTGAGTTCTGTTTGAATGCGCTCGCCAATGTCTTCGCGCGTCAGTTCTGAGGCTTTCGCTAAAGGTGCTTCAAGCGCTTCCGTTAGGCGCTCAGTCATCTTTTCTTTAATCGCGTCAAGAATTAAAGGCAATTGCGGCTTTAATTTTTCTACTGTCGCATCAATCGTATCGCAATACGTTTCTAGCACGGCTTTTAGCGCTTTTCCTTCACGGGCGCGATTGCTTTCAAAGGCAACGAGGGCCTTATTGAGAATGGCTAGGACATCGGCATTAAGTTTTTCTTCATCAAGATCTTTTGATGTAAGAACTCCTGGATAAAGGAGCACTTCTTGAACAGAAAGCGGCTTTGCTGCTGGTAGCGACGCAAGAACCTCTTTTTCAAGCGCTTTAAGTTTTGTAAGAGATGCCTCGTTTAATTTGGCACCCATAACAGCGTCGTCGGCTTTGAGCGTGACGCGACACTCAACTTTGCCGCGACTCACACGATTACGCAGAGTTTCTCTTATTGCAGGTTCTGTGCTTCGCAGTTCGTCTGGAACGCGAACGACGAGATCTAAAAAACGCGAATTGACGCTTCGGACTTCTACGCTAACTAACCCTAAGGCGGTTTCACCCTGCGCGTTAGCGTAGCCGGTCATAGAAAAGATGTCGGGCATGATAAAAATTCCTTTTTTTGTTTTCTTGTGCCACGACCGTGCTCATCGATTTTGACGGTTGTAGGCAAAAGGAATTTTATCAAAGGCAAAGATTGCCCTTTTTCTACACCGCTCACAACTGTTAGTCACCGGTTTTGCTCGAACAATATCGTTCTCCAAACGAGTTTTACGAAAGAAAAGTGCTAATGTAAAAGAACAACGATACGTTTGAGGTCTTCATGAAATTCGTATTTGCTTCCGATTCCTTTAAAGGGACCTTGAGTTCTTCAGCGATTCACCGAATACTGACGGAAGTCGCAAAGGAGTATTTTCCGAAAGCGGACTGCGTTTCTGTCTCTCTCGGCGATGGTGGCGAAGGAACTGTCGAGGCTCTCAGT
>CAVCTI010000237.1:0-2917 GCA_963604755.1 Duodenibacillus sp.
GTTCTAGCTGTTGTACCATTGAAAAGTTCCTTGAAAAAAAAAGAAAAAAACGTAAGATGTTGTTAGTTAACGTTTGCTAAGCAACAGACTACTCAAACAACATTTTAGATAGTCAATCACTATTAATGGGGCGAAATAAAATGAGTTACTGCTTTACAGCTCAGTTTAAAAATCTCAATCTCAACGGCTCTTCTGCGGTAGTCCGCCACAACACTCGATTGTGGTTTAACAAAGACACACTTCCATCTCTTACAGAGGGAATATGCGTAGGTGCTGTTGTCGGACTTAATCCTGGCAGTGCAATAGGTCCTGCTAATACAAGTATAGATGTCGTCGCCGATTGCGATCCTACGATGCAAAGAATTTTGAAAACGTTCGAGATAGCTTATGAACTCAAAAACAATGCCATTCCTAAAAAGGCTTACATCCAACTATTGAATCTATTTTATTTACGAGAAAAACACGCCCCTACTGCTACACGGATAAAGGATCAAAATTCTGATGTCTTGCAATTACATCAAGACCCCGCAGAATCTCGCATCTACCCATTCTTATGGCTAGCGTGGGGGAACGCGGGCAGAGACGAAGACATGACATTCTTTCTCAGAAATCGACAAGAAAAATGTTGTTGGGTAGGAGCGGATTTGACTAGTCACTTTGACCGACCAGTTCATGCTTGGCAAGTACGGCACCCATTATGTCGATGCGCTGGTTTTTCTATGTATCGCAATGCTGAAATGATTGCCCGAATGCTCGGATAATAATTGTCAATTCACTCAATTCGTTTTACTTAAAAAAGCCAATCGCTTTTTTCTTCCCGGAGAAAGAACTCTTGAGTCACAGTCAGCGAGAAGGCGATTGGCAAAGTCCCTAACTGAAGGAATTACTCTGACACCATCAGCGTCAGATTGCATGGCCTCTAGCGTAAGGCTGATGCTTTAGCAACTCGCCCGAAACTCCTGCTCAAACTTCACCTATTGCTCATTGCTGTAGTTGAAATGCCGACCTGTAGCATAAGCTTCCAATGAAAATCCGTCACCCTCCCAGCCGCGCACCTAATGACGCTAGTGACTCAATAGTTTCCCAAAACAACCCCTACAGAAAGCAACTGATGAATCAGAACAAGATTGCGTTTTCTTCCGCCGCAAGCAACGTGGCCGCAGTAAAGAACGCCTGGCCTTTTAAGGTCGAGCGTAACTTTTAACAAAATCCAATGGCCTTTCTTTTTCCTAAATAGGCGCTCTTGAGTTCACAATCAGCGGCTAAGCGCCTTGCAAAGTCTTCTGCCGAAGAAATCGGATTGAACTTTGATTGACGAACGACAGAAGCAAAGTCCCCAGGAGTTAGCATCGTAAGCGCGCGAATACTCTCCTTGCTTTGAGCATCTTCTAGAAGATTTAATTCCTTTATCCAACGCGCATAAAGCGCTAAAGCCTGATCCTCACTTAAGTAATCGAATTTTGCCTTCAGGTCAAAGCGCCGTAAGCTTGCCGCATCGAGCGTTTCCACTAAATTCGTTGTCGCAATGAAGATTCCCTCAAAGCTTTCCATTTGCGTGAGTATCTCATTGACTTGTGTGGTTTCCCAGCTGTGTGCGCTCTTGGCGCGATTTTGCAAGAAGCTATCTGCCTCATCGATCAAGAGAATCGCGTTTTCTCGCTTGGCTTGATCAAAGGCTTTGGCGATATTGGCTTCCGTTCCTCCCACCCACATCGAAAGAATGTCAGAAGACTTCTTTTGAATAAGGGGCTTCTTGAGATATTTCGCTAACCACTGAGCGTAGGCAGTTTTCCCGGTCCCAGGTGGCCCATATAGGCAAAGGCGCGCAGAAGCGTGCGCCTTCATTCCGCGAGCAATACCGGCTAAATCCACGTCTGTGTGCACGAATGTTGTGTCATAAACCGTATCAACGGGCGCCAATTTAGGCGCCACAATCCCTGCGTTTTGCACTTCAAGGACAGAGTTAATAAGCGTAAGCATCTTCTTATCGCGCTCTTCTTGCGTGGGCTTTTCAAGGGCTTTTAAAACAGAGACCGTCCGAGAAATAATGCCTGGGGAAAGGTTTTCCGTTCTTGCCAAGCGCCCTTTCATATCATTAGACAAAAACTCACCCACGCACTTATCGATAATGGCTAGGCGCTGCTCAACAGTGGGCTGCGTCACTTCAATTACAAGATCAAAGCGTCGCAACATCGCACTATCCATTCCGCGCAACGAATTCGTGAGCCACAGTGTCGGGTGAATATTTGATTCCAAAAGGTGATTGATCTCCGCCTTATTTTCTCGAATCGGAGCGCCGTTATAAAAATTAAGTCCCGATAGGAAAATGTCTTCGGATTCATCGAGAACAAAAAGCGCCGGAGTTTTTTCATCAACAAAGGAATTGGCGATTTCCCAAGCGTGTAAGCGATCGACAGACTCTCTTGAGTTCCTCTCTTCTTTGACCGTGTGATTCACGATTTCAAAAACAGGAGTCGAGAGCACCTGACCAAGGGCTCGCGTCAGTTGCGTCTTTCCGGTTCCTGGCGCTCCGTAAAGGAGGACATTAACACCGGCTTTCGCGTGAGCTAAGACATAGCGTAAATAGGGAAGAAGCGTTTCATTAACCTCGGGGATGTGCTCGTAATCATTAAGAGTGAGTTCCGAGGTTGGCGCTTGAGAAAAGAAAAGCGCTTCAATATCCTTTTTCGCGAGCTTCGTGCTTGTAATCGAGAAAAAGGACAATCCCCGTTTGCAATGAAAGAAATCCTCAACATTTGAATTGTTGTCATCGAGATCTAAAACGAGAACCTGAAAGAGGTTTCCCTTCTTCTCGGTGAGTAAGTCATAAATTTCATGCTCGGAGATTTCCGTGGCGCACGAGAAAATCGAAGTAATGAGCGATATGTTGTGCGAGCAATCAAACCATCTCACGTAG
>CAVCTI010000238.1:0-3164 GCA_963604755.1 Duodenibacillus sp.
CCGCACACCGGGCACGGGCGATTGACCTTATCAAGCAAATCCGCTTTAACGCCAGCGGCTTGAAGAATGGCGCGCCAACGACCGAGAGCAGCGCTTTTGGCTCGAGAAATTCTTCTTTCAAAGTCTGGGTTTTGCATGGGGAGCTCCTCCTTTGCCAAACGCATTGACTACAAGCCTAGCAAAAATAGAGCCTCTTTATTGAGATTCTTTTTTTGAAGAAGCCTATTTTCACCTAACAAGAGCGCAAACGATGACGCTAAAATGCCAAAACCTGTGACAGGTCTGTCACTTACTTGAAATGAATACTCATGGATAAGCAACTACTTGCTCAAAAAAATGTTCTCGTTGTCGGCGATTCCATGCTTGACAAATACTGGTTCGGGGACACCAATCGTATTTCTCCTGAGGCACCCGTTCCTGTTGTTCGCATCGTTCGTAGTGAAGAGCGCCCAGGCGGGGCCGCGAACGTCGCTCTTAACGTTGCAAGCCTTGGCGTGAAAACGACACTAATGGGAATTATTGGTGCCGATGAAAATGGCTCCAATTTAAAAAAACTCTTGGCTCCTGCAAAAATCGATTGCCAGCTTCTTTCCGACGCTGCCGTAAAGACCATTCTGAAATTACGCATCGTCGCGCGTCAGCAGCAACTGGTGCGTATCGATTTTGAAGAACCCCCATCAGGAGATGTGCTCGCAAATCTCTTATCGGACTTTTCCGATGCCATCGAGCAATACGATGCGCTCGTCCTTTCCGATTACGGTAAAGGGGGACTGGCCCACATCCGAAGCATGATTGATATTGCGCGTGACAAAGGAATCCCCGTTTTAATCGACCCGAAGGGAGACAATTACGATCGTTATGCGGGCGCGACTGTCATTACACCGAATCGCGCTGAACTCGCTCTCGTTGTTGGTTCTTGGACAAGCGAAGAAGACCTGACTATTCGAGCACAGAACCTTCGAGACCGCCTAAATCTGGAAGCCCTTTTACTAACGCGAAGTGAAGAAGGGATGACACTATTTACGGCCGACGGAGTTCAAACGGTTCCTGCGCAAGCGCGAGAAGTCTTTGATGTCTCAGGCGCAGGCGATACGGTAATTGCCGTAACCGCTGCCATGCTCGCTGCGGGGCTGAATCTATCGGAGGCGGTCCGTATTGCCAACCGCGCTGGCGGTATCGTCGTCGGCAAACTCGGCACGGCAAGCGTCTCTTACAACGAACTTTTCGGAAATTAACTATGGCTTATCTTGTCACTGGAGCAGCTGGTTTTATTGGTTGCAATAACGTTATCGCCTTAAACAAGGCGGGTATCACAGATGTCATCGCTGTCGATAACCTCACACGAGCCGAAAAATTCAAAAACCTCTGCGAATGTCAAATCACAGACTATTTCGATAAAAAGGACTTTATCGAACGCGTAAGAACGGGGCGCGCACCAAAGCCTGAGGCAATTTTCCATCAAGGAGCCTGTTCGAGCACGATGGAAACCGACGGGCACTATATGATGGAAAACAACTATCGCTACACGCTCGAACTCTTTGAGTGGGCGCAAGCTTTAAAAATTCCTTTCATATACGCAAGTTCCGCTGCTACCTATGGAGCAAGTCCTGTCTTCATTGAAGACGTGCGCTACGAAAAGCCCTTAAACGTATACGGCTACTCCAAATACCTTTTCGATCAAGTCTTGCGTCACCGAGCTCGCGACTTAAAAGCGCCCGTTATTGGATTGCGTTACTTTAACGTTTATGGACCTCATGAGCAGCATAAAGGCCGCATGGCAAGTGTTGCCTTTCATCAGTATTTCCAATTCCGTAAAGACGGTGAAGTTCGTCTTTTTGAAGGCTGTCTTGGGTACGGTAACGGCGGTCAGATGCGTGACTTCGTTTATGTGAAAGACGTCATTGCTGTTGCGATGCACTTTTTAAATAAACCGGTCACAGGCATTTATAACTGCGGCACAGGGCACGCTCAGTCCTTTAACGATGTGGCACTTACTGTCGTGAATACCTTATCAGGAAAGAATCGCTCGTTAAAAGAAGCTGTAAACGACGGTTTGATTAAATACATCGATTTTCCTGAGGCTCTCAAGGGTAAGTATCAAGCCTACACACAAGCCAATCTTGAAAAACTGCGTGCCGCTGGGTGCGATGTGCAGTTTCATAGTGTTGAAGAGGGAACGGCCGAATACATGCACTATTTGGCAAAGGCCTACCCTGCTGGTGAACTATAAAAATGGCCACGAAAGCCGCTTTCTTAGACCGCGACGGCGTCATTAACGTCGATCGCGGTTATGTCTATCGCGTCGATGACTTCACGCTAATCGATGGCGTGTTAGAAGCCGCCAAGCACCTTTATGACGCAGGTTTTAAGCTTGTCATCATCACCAATCAATCTGGCATTGCGCGCGGCTTTTATAAAGAAAGCGATTTAGCTCTTTTAAACGAGCATATCCTGAAAATCTTTCGTGAGGCAGGCGCTTCGCTCTCTGGCATCTATTGTTGCCCACATTTACCCGATGCGCCGCTTCAAGGCTATCGCAAGGTTTGCGACTGCAGGAAACCGGCTCCAGGCCTCTTTTTAAAAGCGGCAAAAGAACTCGATATCGACTTAGAAAAGAGCCTCGCTTTCGGGGATAAAGAACGAGACTTAGAGGCGGCAAAACGCGCAGGAGTTCCCGTTCGCCTTCTTTTAGGTAAAGATGGAAAAGTAATCCCCGCGAAAAGTACGTCAGCCTTAGCCGTTGCGAAAGACCTCCGTGCAGCAGTTGAACTCCTAGAAGCCTTAAATCAACTCTAAGCTTTTCGCTTTCTAAAGCACCATGCGATTGCCACGACAAGCGCCGCGCCTACGATGCAGCTTATCGTGTGGCAATTCGCGAGTGCAGGGAATTGGTCGAGCATCCACGAGTCTGTCGAAAACATCGATCCGGCAATCCAGCCCAAGAGTGCGCCACCAAACCAAATAATGATGGGGAATTTATCCAAAAAGGCCAGGATGACTTGGCTACCGAAGACAATAAACGGAATCGAAACGAGTAAGCCAAAAATCACCAGTAGCGTCTGATGATCGTCGTGCGCCTGTTGAGCTGCCGCGGCAATGGCCAACACATTATCCAAACTCATCACGAAGTCGGCGACGATAATGGTTTTAACGGCAGCAAGTAG
>CAVCTI010000239.1:0-2998 GCA_963604755.1 Duodenibacillus sp.
AAAACCGTGATTGAACTCGGGAGCGTAAGCAAAAACGATGACGCGAAAAAGCTCGAGAAAACATCTGCCGAATTCTTCTATCAAGAAGGATTCGATATCCCGCTACTAAAAGGTTGTGCGGCTTGGATGATTTTCCGCATCATCCCCGAAGCGCATAACGAAAAGACCTACGACTTGTTTATCGGTGAGTGCGTTGCCGCTTGGGCCGATAGTCGAGTGTTCCGTGACGGTCACTATCTCTTTGAAAAAGCGCCTAAGGATTTAAGGACACTGCACTATGTTGCTGGTGGTCACTTTTACGCCATTGGCGAGGCAATCGACGTTGAGTAAAGAAAAGCGGCGTAGGTTTCGAACTTCTACGCCGCCCTAAAAACTCCTAGGAACCGAATTACTGTTCTTGACGGTAGTTCGGAGCTTCCTTCGTAATCTTCACATCGTGCACGTGGCTTTCACGCCAGCCAGCAGCAGTGATCTGAACGAATTCTGCCTTGGTGCGCATTTCTTCAATGGTGCGGCATCCGCAGTAGCCCATCGAGCTACGTAAGCCACCAGCCATCTGATAAAGAATCGTAAGGACAGATCCCTTATAAGCGACCATACCTTCGATGCCTTCGGGAACGAGCTTATTGATGTTGCCCGAGTTGTTATCCTGGAAGTAACGGTCTGCCGACCCTTTGAACATCGCACCTAAAGAACCCATACCGCGGTAAGACTTATAAGAGCGTCCTTGATAGAGAATGATTTCGCCAGGCGCTTCTTCGGTGCCAGCGAGCATGCCGCCCATCATCACGGTGTTGGCGCCTGCGGCGATAGCCTTGGCGACGTCGCCCGAGAAGCGAATGCCACCGTCAGCAATCAAAGGAATACCCGTGCCTTCAAGGGCTTCTGCCACATCGCTGATTGCGGTGATTTGCGGAACGCCGACACCAGCAACGATACGTGTGGTGCAAATAGATCCCGGTCCAATACCAACCTTCACAGCGTCTACGCCGCAATCGGCAAGCGCCTTGGCGGCAGCGCCCGTGGCGATATTGCCACCGATCACTTGTAAGTTCGGATAGTGTTGTTTGATCCAACGAACCTTGGCTAAGACGCCTTCGGAGTGGCCGTGCGCTGTGTCAACGACAACAACGTCAACTCCTGCTTCAACGAGTTTCTCAAGACGTTCTTCAGTGCCAGCACCAACGCCAATGGAAGCGCCAGCAAGGAGTTTTCCATCTTTGTCTTTCGCGGCATTGGGGTGTTCGGTGGCTTTCACAATATCCTTAACGGTAATGAGACCTTTAAGGTTAAAGTCTTTGTCGACAACTAAAACGCGCTCCAAGCGGTTTTCGTGCATCAGACGCTTGGCTTCTTCTAAGCTACTGCCTTCTTCAACGGTGACAAGACGTTCTTTCGGGGTCATCACGTCACGAACTTGAGCCTGCATACGGGTTTCAAAGCGGAGGTCACGGTTTGTGACGATGCCGAGAACCTTTTGTCCGTCAACAACAGGAACGCCGCTAATCTTATGCTCTGTGCACATGGCGATAACATCGCCAATGAGCATGTCGGGCGCCACCGTAATGGGGTCGCCGACGATACCGGCTTCGTGGCGCTTGACGCGAGCGACTTCGTGGGCCTGTGCATCAGGGCTCATATTCTTATGAATGATGCCGATGCCGCCTTCTTGGGCCATGGCGATAGCAAGCGTGGATTCGGTAACCGTATCCATAGCAGCCGATAGCATCGGGATGTTTAAACTGATTTCGCGAGTGAGCTTGGACTTAAGTTCAACTTCACGCGGCAATACTGTTGAGTGAGCAGGGACGAGCAAGACGTCGTCGAAGGTAAGAGCTGTTTTGAGTAGACGCATAGAAGACCCCTTCGAGTAAGTTTGAAATATCATTGAAATTCAATGCCGAAATCAGGGTCTTTGCTAACCCCATTTGGCGGTTAGCGCCGCATTATACCGTGTACACTCTTAAGGATGTGGCAATCTTCACGTGTTTTTTGCGACTTTTTGTCACTGCCGTTGCTTCAGGGACTTTTCCACAGATTCTGTGGAGAGCGGTCAGCTTTTGTAATGAAGGAGGCTCTAAGTCCTTGATTTCAAAGATGTGCCTATTTTATAGGCACGAATAGAATTCCCCTTAGGACTTTTGCAGTTGGTGAAAACCACCGTGGCGTGCGAGCGTTTTTGTTGGCGCTTTTTGAGCGGTTTCGGCGCGAAGTTTTCGTGCTTTCTGCCGATCAACGCGCAGAGCACACCCCACATCGATTCGATCGCCTTCGATAAGAGGAGTATCCAAAGAAACTTTCTTACACCAGAGTCCCACGCTATCTTCTTGGGAGAAAATCCCTGCTGCATCAAGCGCCTCTTTGACTGTTGCCCCATCAGTGACCGTGAGCTCACAGACAACGGCTTTTGCTGAGGCTGGGTCAATTTGGGAAATCGAAATCTTCATGGTGGGTTTTCGTTAAAATAGTCGTCCGAAAAAAAATTTTGGCTGATTATAAAGAAACCCTTATGGCTGGTCCTATTAAAAATAGACGCGCAACGTTCGATTACTTTATTGAAGAACGATTCGAAGCCGGTCTTGTCTTGCGAGGCTGGGAAGTCAAAAGCGTGCGCGCAGGGCGTGCCACGATTAATCTCGCGCACGTCTACGTGCGAGAAGGCGAGCTCTTTCTTTGTAACGCGCATATGACGCCCGCCGATCAAATCAGCACACACGAAAAGCCAGAACTTTCGCGCACCCGTAAGCTCTTAATGCACAAAAGAGAAATTACGCGCTTAATTGGTAAGGTCGAGCGTTCAGGCTACGCTTTAGTGCCTTTGGATATTCACTTTAAAAATAATCGCGTGAAACTCTCTTTGGCTCTTGCTCGCGGCAAGAAGAGTTTTGAAAAACGTGCTGACTTAAGTAAGAAAGACTGGAAGCGCACACAAGAGCGCATCATGAAAAATGATATGACGCGAGGCAAGCCGCGCCAAAACTACAAAGATGTCTAGTAC
>CAVCTI010000240.1:0-4546 GCA_963604755.1 Duodenibacillus sp.
TTGCTTAGTCACACCAGTAGGAATCCCTTGACTTTAGTCATGGGAGGATGTCAACGCAGGACTGCGCGATTTTAGGCGCATCCATACGCTATTGTTACAAAGGAAACAAAGGTTTTAACTTATGGTCGAAGATGTTCTCGGTAAGCTCTGTGCCCTTTTTGATTCGGGCAATGCCAAATACCGTGTTGTTCACCACCCAGCCTGCGAACGTTCTAGCCAATCCGTGGCAGAAGTTCGCGGCACAGAATTAGGTCAAGGCGCCAAGGCGCTTGTCTGCCTCGTGAAGGGTAACGGCGTTAAGCAATATGTTCTCGCAGTACTACCCGCAGATAAGCAAGCTGATCTTATGAAGTTATCTGCCGCTCTTGGTGCTCGCCGCGCAGGGCTCTGCAGTGCCGATGAAGTGATGGAACTCACGGGCTGCATTTTTGGGGCCGTCCCGCCCGTTTCCTTTCATGAGAAACTTTTAGGCATCGCCGACCCCACGCTATTTACGCGCTACAAAGAGATTGCCTTTAACTCAGGATCTCGCGACACATCAATCATTATCGATACGGAAGACTTTCACCGTATCGTGCACCCGAAAGAAATCGACTTCTTAAAGGCCTAAGGCAAACGCCTCTTTTAGAACCACGGGAAATCGCCATCGCGCGATTTCCAGGGGTCGATTGTCACATCGACACTACGGACGACACCCGTCTTATCAAACTGCGGCCAAACAGCCATATCAAAGCTTCCGCCATCTTGGTAGCGATACATCCAAGCGTGTTCCCCTACGAGCGGAAAGTTATATTCCTCGGCGCACTTTCCCCACAAGGCCCACACATCAGATTCTGTGGATTTGCCAACTTTAATGAGCGAAAAATACTTTTCTTGAAGTCCTTGCTCGCGAGAAACAACCTTATTGTCCTTATCCAAGAAAAGCCACCAAACCGCTTGACCGTAGGGCTGCGAGGAATACGTCCAACGCACGGTGCCATCTGGCATCGGAGTCATTGCCTCGGGCGCGCCGAGCCTATCGCGCACAGCGTCGGCCGTATCGCCCATCTTCACAAGTTGCGGGTGCGAGCAAGCACAGAGAAGCGCGGCAAACCCTGCCACAAGACCTAGGCGCAATGACTTTTGCTTCATAGGAAAAAACCTCCAAACTCAAAAACACTTTCTACTATTGTACTCACCCCATTTCCCGATTTTGTAAAGAATTCTTAAGAAAAATACTAGGGAAAACAGCTCATCTCTGATTCAAAATGCAATTTAAAGGGTAAACTTTTGGGCGGGAAAATTTGTCTATGGTTGTCTCCCAAAGAGGAGACGTAGTTTTTTGCGGCCAAAAAAAGCAGGAAAACGCCGCAACTTGAGGAGTACCTATGCGTACCAATTACTGTGGCCTGATTGATGAGAAATACATCGGCCAAACTGTCACCCTTTACGGGTGGGCTCACCGCCGCCGTGACCATGGTGGTGTTATTTTTATCGACTTGCGTGACCGCGAGGGTTTAGTTCAGATTGTCTGCGACCCAGACCGCCCCGAAGTGTTTGCCGCTGCCGAGAAAATCCGTAATGAGTATTGCTTAAAGTTAACAGGTCTTGTTCGTCCACGTCCTGAAGGAACGAAAAACGACGCTCTGATTTCTGGTGGTATCGAAATTCTTTGCCAAGAGCTCGAAATCTTGAATCCGTCTTTGACGCCTCCGTTCCAGCTCGACGATGACACGGTAAGCGAAACAGCACGCTTGACATACCGCGTGCTTGATTTGCGTCGCCCGCAGATGCAAAAGAATATGAAGTTGCGCTTTAAGGTCACACAGGCCGTTCGCCACTTCTTAGACGACGAAGGCTTTATTGATATTGAAACGCCTGTTTTAACGAAGTCCACCCCTGAAGGCGCTCGTGACTACTTGGTTCCTTCACGTGTGCAAGATGGCATGTTCTTCGCTTTGCCTCAGTCGCCACAACTTTTTAAGCAGATGTTGATGGTTGCGGGCTTTGACCGCTACTACCAAATCGTCAAGTGCTTTAGAGATGAAGACTTGCGTGCTGACCGTCAACCTGAATTCACGCAAATCGATTGCGAAACAAGTTTCTTAAATGAGCACGAGATTCGTGATCTCTTCGAAAGACTCATTCGCTCGGTCTTTGAGAAGGTTCTTAACGTGAAACTCGTTGCCGATGGCGAACGTTTCCCTGTGATGCAGTACAGAGAGGCAATGGCGCGCTTTGGTTCGGATAAGCCGGATTTGCGTGTGAAGCTTGAACTCAAAGAAGTCACCGACATTGTGAAAAATTGTGACTTCAAGGTCTTTAGTTCCGTCACAAGCTTACACAACGGTAAAGTTGTGGTTCTTCGCGTTCCTGGCGCTTGCGCTATGCCACGCTCGGAAATCGATAGCTACACCGAGTTTGTGAAGATCTATGGCGCTAAGGGCCTTGCCTACATCAAGGTTAACGAAAAGGCCAAGGGCCGCGAAGGCTTACAGAGCCCGATCGTGAAGAATCTTTCCGATGAGATTCTTGCCAAACTCTTGGAAGTCACTGCCGCCGAAGATGGCGATATCCTCTTCTTTGGTGCCGATAAAGCCAAGGTCGTTTACGATAGCCTTGGAGCGTTACGCTTAAAGATTGGTTTGGGTGACTTCGGTCAAAAGCATGGGCTCTTTGAAGCGGGTTGGAAACCCTTGTGGATTGTTGACTTCCCGATGTTTGAATTCTCTGAGGAAGAAAACCGCTGGATGGCCTGCCATCATCCGTTTACATCGCCTCACGATGAAGACGTTGATAAGCTTGAAACTGATCCCGAAAACTGCTTTGCTAAGGCCTACGATATGGTCTTAAATGGCTGGGAAATCGGCGGCGGCTCTGTGCGTATTCACGATGCGACAGTACAAAGCAAGGTCTTCTCTGCCTTAAAGATTGGTCCAGAAGAAGCGAAGATGAAGTTCGGGTTCTTACTAGATGCCTTGCAGTACGGTGCGCCACCTCACGGTGGTATCGCCTTCGGTCTTGACCGTATTGTCACCATGATGACAGGCGCTCCCTCGATTCGTGACGTGATTGCGTTCCCAAAGACACAGCGTGCGCAGTGCTTGCTCACAGGAGCCCCAAGCCCCGTGGATGAAAAGCAATTGCGCGAACTACACATTCGTTTGCGTAACGAACTGAAGGCCTAAACGCCTAAAAGGGAAAGTAACAAGGCCGCAGGCATGAAAACCCTGCGGCTTCTTTTTCCAGGCGATCAATATATGACTTCGAAGCTTTGTAATCTTTGCCCAAGGCGTTGCAACACCGATCGCGATAATAAGGCTGGCATCAAGCGAGCCCTTTGTAAGAGTGCTTGGACTCCCCGTGTTGCCCTTGTGAGCTTACACGCCTGGGAAGAGCCCTGCATCTCAGGCAAGAGGGGCGCAGGAACCGTTTTCTTTTCGCATTGCACAATGCGTTGCTGCTTTTGCCAAAACTACGAAATTAGTAATGAAGGAAAAGGTATCGAAGTCACGCCTGAACGCTTAACAGAAATCTTTCTTGAAGAAGAACGGCGGGGAGCAGAAACCCTAGAACTTGTAACACCAAGCCACTATGCCGATTCGATTATTCCTGCATTACAGGCTGCGAAAGACGCTGGCCTTTCGATTCCCGTTGTCTATAACACCAACGCCTACGATCTACCGGAAACGTTAAAGCGCTTTGCTGGTCTCGTTGACGTTTTTATGCCTGACTTGAAGTACTTTGACTCGCGTCTTGCGGCTCGGTATTCGGGCGTTCCCAATTACAAAGAAGTTGCCACAAAAGCCATTGAAACGATGTTTGATTTAACAGGACCTGTTCGCATTAATGGCAAAGGCATTCTTGAAAAGGGCGTTCTTATTCGCCACCTTGTTCTTCCTTGGCTCTATAAAGATAGTTTTGCGTGCCTGAATTGGATCTATGAGAGATTTAAAGACGATGTGTATGTTTCCGTGATGAACCAATACATGCCGCTTTATAAAGCGAATCATCACCCTGAAATTAATCGCCCTCTTACCACACTTGAATACAATCGGGTTTTGGATTACGCCGAAAAATTAGGCATGAAAAAGGTCTATTTTCAGGCAGGACGAACAAATTCTGATATATTCATTCCAATATTTGACGGAAGTCACGTTCTATCGGACAAATGAGAGATTCTTTTTGACCGATTCGGGGATATCCTTCCTTTCAATCTATCAGGGGATACCGAAGACTATGGCACTAGCTGTTGCAAAACAACGAAAAGCTCTTGGCGCACGTCTAAGAGCCGAGCGCGAGCGTCTTGGTTTTACCGAAACGCAAATTGCACAACTTATCGGAATCCCACTTGAGAAATACCTCGAAGTGGAAGCCGGCGATTTAGATCCCGGTCTATTTTGCATGATGCGGTTAACTGCCTGCGGTTTTGATGCCAACTTCATCATCACCAACGAACGTCTTCGTCCTTTGCAGGAGGAAAGTGAACTTTTGCGCCGCTTTCGAGAACTCTCCAATAAAGGCAAAGGTTCAATTTTTATGACGCTTGATGCGCTCGAACGTCTCG
>CAVCTI010000240.1:4556-5658 GCA_963604755.1 Duodenibacillus sp.
CGTAAGAACCTCCGGTCCAATTTCGACGCAATCAAAGATAAATTCAAAATTGACTGACCGGAGTCAAAACCATGTCACTCGGTTCGATTATTCGAGAAACACCTAAAAAAATGGGAGCCTTTTTTCTGCGCCTCTTAAAAAGCCCCTTGACGCTTTTTTCACGCATCAAATTGCGCGGTACAAACCAAAACACGGCCCCAAAAGAACCGAGTCGATTTAGAAACTCTTGCTCGAGTTTCTTTTCGAAAGCCGGTCGCACTCTTCATCGCACCGTGCGCGTTTTCTGTTTCCTGCTCGGCGTCGGCATTATTGGCTTTGGGCTTTTTGTTGGGGCACTTTTCTACTTTGTTAACGCCGATTCCGTCAAAGCCACTTTTGTGGATATCGCGCATAAGTCGCTAGGAGCAAAAGCCATCGTTTCAGGAGCCATTCAAATTGAGCGGCTTCCGAAACTTACGATTTCGATTCCTCAAATCGTGTTGCTGCGTGAAAGTGACAATTCGCAATTAGCTAGCATTGATGCCATTTACACGGAAGTTAGCCTTTGGAGTTTGCCACTAGGAACCATTGGCCTACGTAATACCGAGGTAAATGGCCTAAAAACAGCGTTTTATCTTGAAGACTGGATCGGAGATCAAGCCTACGTAGCCAACGCTGCCAAAGTCTCATTTCCTAGAGACTTACGCATTCGAGAAATTGCCTTTACCAACTCGGCTGTTGACCTTTTTCAAGCACGAGCTCTTACGAGTCCAGTTGCACAACTCACGAATGTAGATGCTCGCTTCGGAGAACTTTCTCCTGAACTCGATACCACAGCAAAGGTAAGCCTTAACTTTGGCGAAGGACAAGACTCACCTTCGGCCATCAAAGGTTCAATAAGCATCGAAACGGCACTCGATTTTTCCTCCGCTCACAAGGCTCTGACCTTACGTGACTTTATAGGAAGCGGCAGTCTTACAGAATCGAATTCCGAACACATTCTTTTGGCAACAGCGAATCGCGTACGATTAAAACCCACAGAGGTTACTGGTCTTAACATTCAAGTCGCTTTAAGTGCCCCAGACCGCAGCAAAGGCGAATTCACGATTAGCCTTGCTGATTT
>CAVCTI010000240.1:5668-8182 GCA_963604755.1 Duodenibacillus sp.
CTTGGCCGATGCGACGAGATTGGCCACTCCCGAAGTTAAGCTCCTTTTCCAAAAAACAACCGAGTCGACGGAAGCAAAATTTGATCTCGCAGCCGGTGCCAATGTCGATTTATCCACGCAAACGATCCATCTAGCCGATATCGCTGGCTCCTTTAGCTCTAAAGGTCTCGAAGGAATCCCCGATGGCTTAACAGCGTCAGTTAAGGGGGAGGCCTCTGGTAAGCTCCCAGACGCGCTAACAAACGTCACTTTAGCTGGAAACATTGGCGCCTCTTCCTTTACCTATAACGGCTCTTTGGAGTGGACACAATCGCCCTTATTAAAAGGGAAGATTTCCATTACGAGTCTCACGTTTGATGCGGCTCCAGCGCTAACAGATTTATCGTGGTTACATTTCTTGGATTTTGATGGAGAAGTCCACATCGGAAAATTGCAAAGCAACGCGATAGTCGCTGAGCAGTTCCAAGCCAACGTCACACTCTCTGAAGGCGTACTTCAAACCCAAAATGCTCTTGCCAATGTCGGTAGCGGCAGAGTTGAAACGGTTGTAAGTCTTAAAGACACAGGCGATTGGAGCGCTGAAAATCACTTTGATTCGGTTTCTTTTGAAAGTCTCTTCGCTACAAGCCCCATTACGGGAAAAACGAGCGGCACCCTAAAGCTCACGGGAAAAGGAAACAACCTTTCTTCTCTCACGGGTACAGGAAAACTTCGGCTATTGCGCGGCACCCTTTTAGGAATCGATGCCTCGAAACCATCTAGGAAAGCGGCCGATAGCGACAAAGACACACCGAAAACTACCTTTGATGAGTTAACAAGTGACTTAGCAATCGCTGACGGAATTCTTTCTTTGAAAAATTTCGTTTTGCGTAATGCTGCAAGCCGTATCGATGCCGACATTCGCATTAACTTAACAGATGAAGCGATTTCGGGATCGGCTAACATTTTGCAGACACTCAATGTGGCCTCTGCCAAACGCGACAAAGCACTCTTTTCTGGCGCTTGGTTTAACCCCGTGTGGACATTTGAGCAAAAGGATGCCACCCCAAGTCAAGAGGGAGAGGCAGAAGAATCGAGCTTTACAAAGAAACTTAAGATTTGGAAGAACTTAAAAGACTTCTTTAAGTTCTAACGCTTGGGATTGATTTCTTCGACAATCACCGCGTCTTCAACCTCGGTGACGCGTTTAACGCCAACACGCGTTTGATTGGCGCGCTTTTCTTTTGCAGGTTCTTTAAAGGGTTCTTCACGCATCTTTTCTCCCTTCATGCGTGCCGCGAGCTCTTCTTGCATGCGTTTAATGGGATCCCCATGGCGCCAACGCCAGTAGATACCATAAAGAGCGACGCAAAGAACAAAAATCAGAAAGGCTAAGAGCAAACCGCCGATTACCGGAAGCAAAAAAACGCCTAAGAGCACGCAAAGTGCAATCACAAGAATCGTTGCAAAGGGGCTTACCCCGCGGCCATTGATGTAAATCATTTAAGGAGTGCCTTAAGAAAAGAGCCATAGTTTTGTGCGATTGTAGCGATGAACAAACGCGCGATGTGTAAGCAAGTTTTAAAGTTTTATGGGAAAATTGCGCCCCATCATGTCAGAAATTTTAAAAAACACAATGACTTCTTCTCTACCCGATGTCCAAAGTCTTGAGGATACTCGCCATATTTGCATTGACCGCGTCGGTATCAAGGGACTGACTTACCCGATGATGATTGCCGGGAAAGACGCAACGCAACCGACTGTTGCCAAAGTCAGCATGTACGTTTCCTTAAGCCCCGAGCATCGCGGAACACATATGTCTCGCTATGTGGCGCTTTTATCGGAAAACAAAGAGCCCTTAAGTGCCAAAATGATTGAGCACCTTTTAGGGAAAATGCTCGCGCTCCTTGGCTCGGAAAGTGGCTACATCGAAATGAGTTGCCCCTTCTTTGTTCATAAAAAAAGCCCCGTTTCCGAGCTTGTATCCTTAATGGACTATGAGGTACGGTTCAGAGCAGAAAGCCTTAAAGGCAACGTGAGCGTCATTCAGGAAATCACCGCTCCCGTAACAAGCCTTTGCCCGTGCAGTAAAGAAATCAGTGACTTTGGCGCCCATAACCAACGCTCTCGCATCACAATCGGCGTTGAGTGTGACGGAACTCTTTCTTTGGAAGAACAGATTCGCATTGCTGAAACGAGTGCCTCCTGTGAGCTCTGGAGCCGCTTAAAGCGTAACGACGAGAAGTTTGTCACAGAATTTGCTTACGAACACCCGAAGTTTGTCGAAGACACGATTCGTGATGTCGCAAGAAAGCTCGATACCGATAGCCGAGTTTTTGCCTACTACGTCGAAGTGGAAAACTTTGAGTCCATCCACAATCACTCGGCCTGCGCGATGTTAAAGCGCGATAAGCGAGTAAGTTAAATCGCCAATGGTGCGTAAAAGATAAGTGAACCGACGCAACAAAAAGCCGTCGGTTCTTTCTTTTCTTATCACTAGTGTCCAAAACGGAGTCTTTCAAGAGGCTGTAACTC
>CAVCTI010000241.1:0-6692 GCA_963604755.1 Duodenibacillus sp.
CGCTTCTTACGGGTTGGCCTGAGAGTTGTCTTTAACGGTAATGGCTGCACCATCGCGCAAACGTTGAAGTTGATCGATAATCACCTCATCGCCATCCTTGAGCCCTGTGAACACAATCCAATCGGTTTCGTGCCAGGAGCCCACGGTAATCGTGCGGGCGTGAGCCTTCCCGTCACTAGCGACAAAGACCTGATAGCTTCCGTCAGGCAGTTGCTGCACAGCACGCTGCGGTACTCGATAGACATTAGGTAGCGTGTTGATGGCCAGTTGTACAGAAACAAGTTGACCGGGAACAAGCCCTGAATTCGGGGCAATCGTGGCACGTAAACTGCGCGTTGCGGTTGCGACATCGATTTGCTGAGAAACGTAATCGAGTTGGGCATCGATTTTTTTCCCTTGCCGATCAAATAGACGCACTGTGTTTTCGAGGCTTACACTGTTATTGGCAAGGTCTTTTTCCGAGAGTTGAAATTTCACACGCAAATTCTCAGGTTGCGTTAACTTCGCCAATAGCGTGGAACTTGCGTTGATAAGCGTTCCTAAATTGACTTCAGAGCGGCTAGCAACACCGTCAGTGGGAGCTTTCACGCGAGTGCGATCAACGTCAATCTTGTCATCGGCAACATTAGCAATAGCTTTCTCAAGTTGAGCTTGAGCCACCTTTTTAGCCCGAATAGCGTCATCTCTTTGCTTTTTACTTGCGGCGTTGGCTTTAAAGAGATTCTCGTATCGTGTGGCGTCAATTTTGGCGTTTTCTAATGTTGCGCGGGCTTCCTTTTCTGCCGCTTTGGCTGACCGAAGTGTTGCGACATAGGGCGCATCATCAAGAATAAAAAGGGTGTCTCCTGCCTTCACTCGCGCGCCTTCTTTGTAAGTAATGGCTTGAAGGGTTCCAGAAACTTGAGCGCGGATTTCACTTTCCTGTGCTCCTTCTGTTTGACCAAGCGTCCGAACCCAGAGGATTTCGGTGCTTGGCGTTGTGCGAACGGTTGTTACAGCTATAGCGGGTTTGGCCTGCGTTTTGGATGAATTAGAATCGCCACATCCAGTTTGTGTACCGAATAGAACCGTTGCTGACAAAATAACTAGAGTCGCACGCAAGCGAGAGCGAGATAAGCGCATAGGGTGTGTCCAATCAGAATCAAGCAATAGAAGTCTCCTGCGAAAAATTACTCTGACAGAGCGATTCACGCCGAGAACTTCTGAGAAATGTCCGTTAAAGAATGTAACGAATTGTATATCCTAACGGGCTTTCTCTTTGTTTTTCTTTAGGGATTTTACCGAGACGTTTCTCTTTTAGAGTGGCGCCGTTGCCTTTTTGAGCCACTCAGAAGCTTCACTATCTAAGCTAGGAGAGAGTTTCTCGAAAACATAGGCGTGATAGTCATTGATCCATTGCCGCTCAAAAGAACTCAGCCTCTCAACTTCAATGAGATGCCGATCGTAGGGACAAAGGCTCAATGGCTCAAATGTTAAGAATTCCGTTTCGTTAAAGCGTGTAGCCGAAACAAGATTTTCAATACGCACCCCCCAAAGACCTGCGCGGTAAACGCCAGGTTCATCGGAAAGGACGACGCCTTCGACGAGTTTTGTCGCTTCAGTTGCAGGCGTTCTAGGGGAAGAAGAAAGAGGGGCCTCGTGGACCGAGAGGAAAAATCCCACACCGTGCCCTGTGGAGTGACCGTAATCAATCCCGTTTTCCCAAAGAGGGGCTCGTGCCAAACTATCTAGGCGAGCAGCGTGTAAGCCATTTGGAAAGCGAGCGGAAGAAAACGCAATGTGTCCACGCAAAACCGCCGTGTAGTCTCGCTTCATGGCTTCTGGCACGTCGCCTAAAGCAATGGTTCGTGTGATGTCTGTTGTTCCATCGAAATATTGCCCCCCAGAATCCAAAAGAAGGATTGTCCCGAGCTTTATGGGAGAAGATTTTTCTTTTGTAGGCGCATAGTGGCAAAGAGCGGCATTTTCTCCGACAGCGGCGATGGTTTCAAAACTTAGATCAACGCAAGTGGGTTCTTCAAGGCGCAAAGCGCGCAATTTTTCTGCGACATCGTATTCGGTAAGAGCCTTATTTTCAGCCAAGCTCTTTTCAATCCACATAAAAAGCTTAACTAGCGCAACGCCTTCAAAGCGCATCGCTTGACGAATCGAGGCGATTTCTTCGGGTGTTTTCCGCGTCTTGAGTGTGGCTACAGGGTTTTCGCCTTTGATGAGATTTAACTTCGTCAGTGCCTTGGCATAAAGATGCGCGTTTACTTCCTTTGCGTCGATTAGAAGCTTTAAGTCGCAAGGGAACTGGCAAAGAGCGGATTCCAACGCGTCGTACTCTTCGCAATCGATGCCGTCGGCTTTGAGAGCTAAACGCGTTAAAGCCCCCATCTTTTTTGAATCAATAAAAAGTGTGGCTGACGTGTGCGTGACAAGCATGTAGGCCAAGAAAACGGGCGTATATAAAACGTCGGCTCCACGTAAATTCGTAAGCCACGCAATATCATCAAGTTTTGTTAAAAGAACGGCATCGGCTCCGATGCAGCTAAGAGCGTCAGAAACCGCTTTGAGTTTTTCTTTTCTTCCCTTTTGCGCATTGGTAAAGGAGAGAACTGGCGTCTTGGCAATTTCTGGACGCTCGCTCCATAACGCATAAACGGAGTCGCTCACATCCGTAAGAGTCATCTTTTGAGCGGCAAGCTCTTTTTCAATCGTCTCAAAACGCCTCAGAGGCGTTGTCGAGCCGTCGATGCCAATCTGCGAAGCGCTAGGAAGGTTTTTCCTAAGCCAAACCTCAGGACTTTCAACGCTAGGTGCACCATCTTCTTTAAGAAAGAATCCTGAGTCGGCTAATTCTCGCTTGGCTTGTTCCCAATAGCGGGAATCGGTCCAAACAAGCGCTGTTGCTTCGGTGATAATAAGCGTGCCTGCCGACCCCGTAAAGGGGCAAAGTGCTTTTCTCAATTCCCAGTGGCTTGAAGGGTATTCACTTGCGTGTGGGTCGCCCGTTGGAACAACGAGGGCATTTAGCCCCTTTTCGCGCATGTAGTTTCGCGTCGAAGTTAAAGGGACAGCCATAGCAACTCCAAACTAAAAGATCTTTCGTAATGTAATTTGTAGCGTCACGCCAACGACGCCGTTAATTTTTTCAGGGCGGCCAATGTCAACCGATTCTGCGCGCCACCCTGCATCGCTCAATTCTTCAATGGTGGCTTGTGCGCTAATCGGCTCGCAGGCAAGAATCTTCGACTTAAAAGGCGTATTCACAGAAAGCGGTTCTGTTGCGCGGCAAACGATTTTTGTTTGATACGAAGCTTCAGCTAAAGCGGGAACGTTACGCGCCTTGCGGCTGGCTTCAAGCGCAGTCTGTTCGTTTGCTTCAGACTTATCAACAGAGGCGCATCCCGCGAAGAAAAAAACCGAGGCGCTGAGTAAGAGGGTAAGTGATTTTCTTAAAAACATGCGTAGCATTCTACGTGCTTTCTACTGGCTCGTTTTTGTCTGGGGAAAAGTTGTCTCTATAGATGCCAAAGGACTCTAGGATGGCCGCTGTCTCGTAAGCGGCAAGGCCCATGATGCCCGTGTAACTGCCTTCAATCTTTTCGATAAAAGGAGCAGCAAGCCCTTGGATGGCATATCCTCCTGCTTTGTCGTAGGGCTCCTCTGTGGCGCTATACCAATCAATCTCTTTTTCTGTGAGTTTCTTAAAGGTCACAAAGGAAACGCTCAAAGCTCGCGCGAATTCTTTTTCTTTACGGGTAAGAAGGGCCGCCGTTAAAACGATATGTGTTTTACCAGACAAGCGGCGCAGGAATTGACGCTCTTCATCGCGATTGGCGGGTTTCCCGAGGATCTCTTTTCCGAAAATATCTTCTCCAGGAATGACAATGGTGTCGGCTGCGAGGATGGGAAGCTTTTTAAGATTTTCCGTTTCGATCCGGTTTGCGGCACGCTCGATTTTTTCTTGGACGATGCGGGTAACGTAGTTAATTGGTGCTTCACCTTCCTCACGAACTTCGTCACCAGCGAAAGCAGTAGCTGGCGTGTTGTCAGACAAAACCTCAAATTTCGTGTAGCCCATGGCTCTTAAGATTTGTGAGCGCCTTGGGCTCTTACTCGCTAAATAAAACTGACACATACGATTTAGGCTCTGTGGTAAGGGTGATTGTTCAGTAACGACCAAGCCCGATAGATTTGTTCAGCAAGAAGGATGCGAGCGATGGCGTGTGGGAGCGTCATCGAAGAAAGTCGCATAGAAAAATTGGCTTTGGATTTTAAGTTGGCATCAAGCCCATCAGGGCCGCCAATGATAAAGGTCACATTGCGCGAATCGATTTTCCAAGCGGCAATCTTTTTAGCAAATTCCACTGTTGTAAGGTCTTTGCCACGCTCATCAAGCACAACAACGAAGTCATCAGCAGGGATGGATTTTGTGATGCGTGCGGCTTCAAGCGCCATCAATTTTTGTGGCGTTTGCCCTGCGCGAGGCTCGGTTTTGAGTTCTCGAAGTTCGACCGTAAAGGTTTTAGGAAAGCGAGCTAAATAGTCTTTGACGGCCTCATTGACCCATGAGGCCTCGCGTTGACCGACAGCAATAATCGTAATGTGCATTAGGATTTCTTAGCCGCTGTTTTCTTCGCTGTCGTCTTTTTGGCGGTAGCTTTCTTAGCGGGAGCCTTTTTGGCTGCAGCCTTCTTCGTCGTTGCCTTTTTAGTAGCGGCTTTCTTTGTAGTTGCCTTGGCTTTCGCAGGCTCTTCTTCCTCAACCTGAGCGGCAGCCTTAGCAAACAAGGCATTCACATCAAGTGCATCTGGTCCCCAAAGCTCTTCAAGGTCATAGTACTTACGAATATTCGGTTGCATGCAGTGGCAAACAATCGAACCGCAGTCAACAAGGACCCATTCGCCTGTTTCTGTGCCTTCGACTCCAACGACTTTCCCTGAGGCCTCTTTCACAGCCTTTTCTACAGCACTCGCGAGAGCTCGTGTCTGGCGATTGCTCGTGCCAGAGGCGATGACAACATGATTGAAAGCCGAGGTTTTCTTTGTTGTATCGTAAACGCAGATGTCTTGTCCTTTCACATCGTCAAGGGCATCAACAACAACTTTCAAAAGACTGTATTGCTTCATAGGATTTTTAATAAAGATTGTGGTTCAAAATAAAGTCGAGCACATCCGCATCAAGCCACTTGGTTAAGAGTGCGTTCGTTTTATCGCCCGACTCGAAGATACTTCGAATTTTAGAAGAACTCGCTTCAATGGGGGGTACGGTAAAAAAGCTCACGGCGCCAGAGGCGTAAGAGGCAATTTCCGCGTTCGTAACATAATGGCTCTCGGCCCAGGCGCTTACTGCTTCTGGGGCGTGAGCGACTTTCCCGTTACGTGTGCCAATGGCAATGTTGGCGTAGTTAAGAAACTCTTTCCAGTGCTTCCACGTGGGAAGGTTTTCCCATTGATCGCTCCCAAGGATTAGGGTAAGACTCGCTTCGTGGCCATAAATCTCGCGCAATTCTTTTAGGGTGTCAATGGTGTAGGTTTCACCAACCCGAATTAATTCACGCGTATCAAGGGAAAACTCTGGGTAGTTTTTCAGCGCGATTTCTAGTAGTGTTTCGCGAGTTCCAATAGAGCTTTTTAGTTTCTTTTGCCAGGGGTGTCCTGCCGGAATAAAAAGGATGCGACTTAGGCTAAAAGCCGCAAGCGCGGCTTTTGCTAAAACGATATGGCCTCTATGAACTGGATCGAACGTTCCGCCGAGTAATCCGATAGCGTTAGAGGTGGGCATCACGAGGTCCAAATCTTTTGCGCTTATTTTCTCTCACGCGCAATCGCACGATAGCCGATATCGTTTCGGTATTGGGCGCCTGAAAATTGAACACCTTGGACCATTTCGTAGGCTTTTTCTTGCGCTTCGCTAAAACTCTCGCCTAAACCTACGGCACAAAGAACGCGACCTCCTGAGGTAATGAGACGCCCTGCCGAGTCGATTTTTGTTCCCGCATGAAAAAGCTTGTGATTAGCATCGTTTTCAGGAAGTTTTTCAATTAATACGCCTTTTTCTGGGTGCTCTGGGTAACCTTTAGCAGCGATGACAACACCAAGCGCAATACGCGAATCCCAAGAAAGACTCGCTTCGTTTAAGCGCCCTTGTGTCGCAAGAGAAATGGCTTGAGCGAAATCGCCTTGTAAGCGACACATAATTGGTTGCGTCTCAGGGTCTCCGAAACGGCAATTAAATTCCAAGGTCTTCACGGAACCGTCTTTTCCAATCATTAATCCGGCGTAAAGAAATCCCGTGTAGGTGTTTCCTTCTTCTTTCATGCCACGCACGGTCGGAAGAATGATTTCACGCATCGCTTTCTCATAAACGGCCTCTGTGACAACAGGCGCTGGGGAATACGCTCCCATGCCACCTGTGTTGGGGCCAGCATCATTATCAAGAAGTCGTTTGTGGTCTTGACTTGAAGCCATCGCAAGGACGTGCTCGCCATCGACCATAACGATAAAGCTTGCTTCTTCGCCCTCTAAGAATTCTTCGATGACAACTCGGGCTCCCGCGGTGCCGAATTTGCGGTTGCCGAGCATGTCGTCGATTGCCGCGTGCGCTTCATCTAGCGTCATCGCAACAACGACGCCTTTACCCGCGGCCAAGCCATCGGCTTTGATGACAATCGGGGCGCCTTTTATGTCAATATAGGCGTGTGC